>DAIRVP010000119.1:0-16177 GCA_036802765.1 Candidatus Rokuibacteriota bacterium | reverse complement strand
CGCATAGCAGGAGCGCGCCCATCGACGCGGCCTGTCCCATACAGATGGTGGAGATCGCGGGCTTCACGTACTGCATGGTGTCGTAGATCGCCATGCCGGCCGTCACGGAGCCGCCCGGGGAGTTGATGTAGAGGTAGATGTCCTTGTCGGGGTCTTCCGCCTCGAGGAAGAGCATCTGCGCGATGACGAGGTTCGCCAGCTCGTCCTCGATGAACGTCGGCAGGAAGATGATCCGCTCCTTGAGCAGGCGCGAAAAGATGTCGAACGCACGCTCGCCGCGCGGCGTCTGCTCGATGACCATCGGCACCAGGGCCATGCTGCTTCTCCTTTTATAAGCTCGCCTCGGACGGTGGGGCCCCAGCCCCACGACGTCCTCCGGCTCGCACTGCCACGTCACGCGTGCACGCTCGCGTGTTCGATCAGGAAGTCGAGTGTCTTGCGCTCACGGAGCCCCAGGCGAAGCGCCTCGAGGTCACCGCCTTTTTCCATCATACGCCGCACGGCCGGCGTCGGGCGCTGGCTGGCGCGGGCGATCTTCTCGACCTCGGCGTCGACCTCGTCGTCGCCCGCGGCGAGCCCTTCCTTGTCGGCGATCGCTTCCAGGAGCAGCGCACGCTTGACGCCCTGCTCGGCGCCGGGCCGCAGCTCGGTCACCAGCTTGGGCACATCCCAGGGCACCTTGTCGGGATCGACCCCCTGGCGGCGCAGCCGCTCGCGCGCGTGCTCGACCTGGTGCGCGATCTGGCGCATGACCATCGCATCCGGGACCGTGAAGTCGTGGCGCTGGAGCACGGCACTCACGACCTTGTCTTCGAGCTCTCGCCGCTGCTCGGCCTGCCGTCGCGCCTCCAGCTGGCGGCGCACCTCGGCGCGCAACGCGTCGAGCGTCTCGAATTCGCCGAGCGACTTCGCGAAGTCGTCGTCGAGCGTCGGCAGGATCTTCTCCTTCACCTCGGTGACCTTCAGCGTCGCGGATCCGCTCTTGCCACGCAGCGACTCGATCCGATGGTCGTCGGGAAAGTGCAGAGCCGCCTCGCGCTCATCCCCGGCCTTCATTCCCACCGCGGCCGCGTCGATCTCGGGCATCACGGCGCCGCTGCCGAGGATGAAGTGATAGCCGTTGGCATTCGTCGCGTCGTGGTCGTCGGGGCGCAGCGTGTAGTCGACGACCGCGAGATCGCCGGTCGCGGCCGGGCGGTCGACGGCGCGGAATTCCGCCTGCTGCTCGCGCATCTGCTCAAGAGCGGCGGCCACGTCGTCGTCGGTCACCGCGTCGGACGCGTGTTGGACGTCGACACCCTTGTACTCGCCGAGCGCGATGGCGGGCTTGACCTCTACCACCGCCACGAACGACAGCGGCGCGTTCTCTTCGAGCTTGACCTCCGTGAGGTCCGGCTCGTTGACCGGATCCAGCCGCGCCTCGCTGAGAGCCTGACGGTAGACGTCGGGGATCAGATGCTCGGCGACCTCACGACGGACGTCGTCGGCGAAGTGGAGCTTGACGAGCGAGCGCGGGACGTGACCTTTGCGGAATCCCGGGAGACGCGCTTGCTTCTGCACGCGGCCGTAGGCGCGCTCCCACTCCTTCTGTACGACGTCGGCGGGTGCCTCGACGGCCAGGCGCCGCTTACATGCTTCGAGCTCCTCGACCGCGACTTTCACGAGCGCACCACACACACGACCGTCATCGAAGCTCCGAATTGGTGCGAGAGGGGGGAGTTGAACCCCCAAGGGCTTTTCAACCCACCGGATCCTAAGTCCGGCGCGTCTGCCAGTTTCGCCACTCTCGCGAGATAGGCGCAACTTCGCGCGCCCAGAGGATACCCACCATAGGCCGGAGTCGCAAGGATCGCTGCGTTTTGTAGAAACGACGCACGGACCGGGCCGCCGGTGGTGGCACCCGCCTTGAACCGCCTACCGAGAACAACCGACCGATCCCTGAGGAGCGCACTCGAATGCACGCCGTTTCCGACGCAGACACGCACTACGCCGGCACGGAGTCCCCAACGGTGAGCATTCAGTCGCGGTCGGTTAGTAAGGTCAGGCGACTTGCCGCTCGGCCTCGCGCTCGCGCGACCGGTCGGGCCGGCGGCGTTCCAGGAATGCGCGGTGCTCGGCACGGAACCGCGCCGCGCAATCGGCGCAGATGCCGTCGGTGAACTTCACGCCCCAGCCGCCCCACGACACGACGCCCTCGACGAGCGGATAGCCGTGATAGCGAGGATGCCACGCGCATCGAGTCAGCAGCACCGGAACCTCCCCGTGCGTGCGCCACACTGCAATGGGTGTGCCTCATCCCATTGGCGCCGCGGGGACGTGGACTTACCGCGCAGCGCGACCATCGATACGGAAAATCTCTCCACTGTCTCGCGAACGCGGGTTGAGAAAAACTTCGGCCGGTCCGCGCTCGCCACTCTCGGCTTTGGCCGGCGCGCAGCCCGCTCGCATGGGCATAATCAATCGTGACCTTACGCGCCCTGTGGTCACGCTTTGGCGAGCGACGCCGCAGCACCCGCATCGTCATCGGCCTGGGCGGCATCGTCGGCCTGGCGCTGATCGCTTTGCTGGTCTACTCCGCCGTCGAGCTGGCGCGCTTCGACCGTGTGGAGGCGCGCCGCGCGGCGCTCATGTATGCGATGCCGCAGCCGCTCGCCGTCGGCGTGCACGTGAAGATTGCGGATCTGCCCGGGACGCTCGCACGCCTCTCGTACAGCGAGACACGCGGCGAGCCTGATCCTGGCCACTTCCGCCGCGACGGCGCCGGGTGGGACATCCATCTGCGCGGGATGCCGGGCCTCAGCACCGCGCAGCGCGTGCGAGTCGACGTCCGCGACGATCGCATCGTGCGCGTCTCGCGCGATGGCCGCGACATCGGCGCAGCCGCACTCGAGCCCGAGATCCTGGCGAGCGCGGGCGACCGTCCGGGGGAGGACCATCGCCCGGTGCGGCTCCGCGACGTGCCCTTCAGTCTGCTGCAGGCAGTCTTGGCCGCCGAAGATCATCGGTTCTTCGATCACCCCGGCGTCGATCTGCGTGGCCTGTTGCGCGCCGCATGGGTCAACGTGCGATCGGGCCGCGTGGCTCAGGGCGGCAGCACGATCACGCAGCAGCTCGTGAAGAATCGGCTACTCGATCCCAAGCGCACGCTCACCCGCAAGATCGATGAGGCGTGGCTCGCCACACTGATCGAATGGCGCTATAGCAAGGAGCGCATCCTCGAGGCGTACCTCAACGAGATCTATCTCGGGCAGCGCGGCTCGATCGCCATTCGCGGTGTCGCGTCGGCAAGCCGCGCGTACTTTCGCAAGGAGGTACACCAGCTATCCGTGGCGGAGTCGGCGTTGCTGGCCGGCATGATCCGCGCGCCGAACACATATTCGCCGAGCGTCAACCCCACGCGCGCGCGTGAGCGGCGCGACGTGGTGCTCGCCCGCATGCGCGAGCTCGGCCGACTGTCTCAGGCGGATTACGAGGCCGCGCGCCGGGAGCCCGTCAGCGTGCAGCCGGTCGTCGCGGCAACCCAGACGGCGCCGTACTTCGCCGACCATGTCCGCCAGGAGCTCGAAGCGCGGTTCGGCAGCGGCGCGCTCGACGGACGCGACGTACGCGTGTTCACGACGCTCGACCTCACGCTGCAGCGGCAGGCGGAGCGCGCCGTCGAGCGCGGCCTCGCCCGTCTCGAGGCGCAGCGCCCGCAGCTGCGCCGCGCTGATGAAGCCGAGCGGCTACAGGCCGCGCTCGTCGCGCTCGACCCGGTCACCGGCCACATCGAAGCCATGGTCGGTGGCCGCCGCTACCAGACGAGCCAGTTCAACCGCGTGACGCTGGCCCATCGCCAGCCCGGCTCGGCGTTCAAGCCGTTCGTGTACTCGGCGGCGCTCGCGGCACCGAGCGGCGGCCGCGGGTTCACGCTGGCCACATTCCTCGATGACTCGCCAGTCACGCTCACGGTCGACGGCGTGCCGTGGTCCCCGCGCAATTACGAGGACCGTTACCTCGGCCGCGTGACCGTGCGCGAGGCGCTGCAGCAGTCGCTCAATGCCGCGACGATCCGGCTCGCGCAGGACGTCGGCCTGCCGACGATCATCGAGCGAGCGCGAGCGCTCGGGATCGAGAGTCGCCTCGACCCCGTGCCGGCAATGGCGCTCGGCGCGTTCGAGGTGACCCCACTGGAGCTCGCGCGCGCCTATTTGCCGTTCTTCAACGGTGGGCAGCGCACGCCGCCACCACGCGCTGTCCGCGCGCTGCAAGACCGCGGCGGCAGGGTCGACGCCGACGACGAGCCGGAGCAGACGGTGATGACGCCGGCGGAGGCGTACCTCATGACGTCGCTGCTCGAGGGCGTGATCAAGGCGGGGACGGGCGCCTCGGCGCGTGCGCTCGGCGTCACCGGCGCCGTCGCGGGAAAAACGGGAACAACCAACGACGGACGCGACGCATGGTTCGTCGGCGGCACGCCGGGGCTGCTGGTGGCGGTGTGGGTCGGCTACGACAGCGGCGAGCCGCACGGGCTCAGCGGCGCCGAGGGTGCGCTGCCGATCTGGGCGGAATTCATAAAGCCCGTGATGGACAGCATCGCGGCGCGTCCAGGCTTCAGCGTCCCGCCGGGTGTGACCTTCGTCGAGATCGATCTCACGAACGGCAAGACGGCCAATCGCTTCTGCCCACGCACGGGCAAGGAAGTCTTTCTGGCCGGCACCGAGCCCGAGGCCTGCCGTGAGCACGGTGGGCTCGGCGATCGCGTGGAGGAATGGTGGAGCCGATTCCGCGGCTGGTTGCGACGCTGAGCGTCGTCGTGCTGCTCACCGGGTGCGCGAGTGCGCGGCCGCACGATTCGACGACCGTGAGGCCGCCGCCGGCGCCGCCCACGGTCACCGCGCCGCCGCGCGAGCCGGACGCTCTCCTCACGGGCAACGCGTCGTGGTACGGCAGGGCGCACCAGGGGCGAAAGACGGCGAGCGGCGAGCCGTTCGACATGAACGCGCTCACGGCGGCGCACCGCACGCTGCCGCTCGGTACGCGCGTGCTCGTCACCAACCTGCGCAACGGACGGACGGTCGAGGTGCGCATCAACGATCGCGGTCCGCAGATCCCCGATCGGATCATCGATCTTTCGTACGCCGCCGCGCGTGCCCTCGACGCCGTGGGCGACGGCGTGTTCCGCGTACGAATCGCGGTCATGCAATGAGGACAGGCGCGCAGGCATGAAGCTGCGATCCCACCTGATCATCCTCGTTCTCGTCGCGGTGCTGCCGCTGCTGGCGTTCTCCGTGATCCTTCTCGGCCTGGCCGCCGACAGCGAGCGCAACGCCACCGAGCGTGGCCTGCGCGCGACGGGACGTGCGATGGGCACGGCGGTCGATCACACGCTCGACAACGCGATCGGCGCGCTCGAACTCCTCGCGACGTCCGACCTGATCGACGCCGGTGACCTGGCCGCTTTCCACGTGGCCGCCGCACGCGCGCTCGAGGCGCAGCCGGGCTGGCTCAGCGTCGCCGTCGTCGACCCGCAGGGCCGTCAGCTGCTGAACACGTTGCAACCCACCGGCACCGCGCTGCCGCCCCCGGCGGACACCCGCACGGTCAGCGCCGTCCTCGCACAGCGCACGCCGGTCGTCTCCGATCTCATCTCCGGCGACCTGCCGGGCCGCGCTCACGTCGTGGTGGCGGTTCCGGTGCTGCGCAACGGTGTTCTGCGAGGCGGGCTGCTGACGGCGCTCGACGCGACGACGTTCGTGCGCGTGCTGCAGTCGCAGCAGCTGCCGAACGGATGGGTCGCGGGGATCGTCGACGGGCGGGGCGTGGTGGTGGCGCGCACGCCCGACCCCGAGCGCTTCATCGGCCAACCGGCGACGCCGAGCTACGTGGCCTTCACCGAGAGCCGCGATGCCGGCGCGGCGCGACTGGCTGGTCTGGACGATGTCGGCCGACATACCGTTTTCAATCGTCTCCAGCACGCGCGCTGGACGGTCTACCTTGCGTTGCCCGCGAAGGTCATGGACGCGGTGTTGCAGCGCTCACTCTGGGCGGTGATCGGCGGCGGCCTCGTCTTTCTCGGGGCCGGCATCGTGCTGGCCTTGCTCGTGGGCCGCCGCTTGACCGCGCCGATCGTGTCGCTCTCGAGCGCGGCGGCACGCCTCGGCGCCGGCGAGCTGGCCGAGCCGCCAGCCGAGGGCAAAGTCGACGAGGTGACGGCGCTCGGCATGGCGCTAGGGGACGCGGCGCGGCGGCGGCGTGAGGCGGAAGGCGAGCGCGAGGTGCTGCTGGGCCGCGCGGAGTCGTCGCGCGAGCGCGCGGCGCTGCTCGCGGAAGCGAGTCGGCTGCTGGCGTCGTCGCTGGACTACGAGTCGACGCTCGAGCGCCTGGCCCGGTTGCTCGTGCCGACGCTCGCCGACCTGTGCGTGATCGACATCGCGGGCGACGACGGCGAGATCCATCGCCTCGCGGCGGCTCACGCCGATCCCGCGAAGGACGATGCCGCCCGCGAGCTCGCGCGCCGCCTTCCGCCGGACCGCCGCGGTCACCATCCGGTCGCGCGCGCGCTGCGCAGCGGCCGCCCCGAGCTCGCCAGCGATATCTCGGCCGATACCCTGGAGACGATCGCGCCGGATCCCGCGCATCGCGAGCTCGCGCACGCGATGGCATACACGTCGTATCTCGTGGTGCCGATCATCGCGCGCGAGCGGACGTTCGGCGCGATCTCGCTCGTGTCCGCCGGCTCCGGTCGACACTACAGTGCGGAGGACGTGCCGTTCGCCGAGGACATCGCGCGGCGCGCGGCGGCCGCCATCGACAACACGCGCCTCTATCGCCAGAACGAGACGCGGCTGCGCGCGGCGGAGGCGGCCGCCGATCTCGGTGGCTTCCTGAATCAGGCACTCGATCCGGAGGTCGTCGGGCGTCGGATCGCCGAGTCGGTGCGCGCGCTGCTCGGGCTCGGCACGTCGGTGTTTTATCGAGTCGATCCGTCGACCTTGGACATGACCGTGGTGGCGGGCGCCGGCACGCCGATCCCGGGCCTCGATCCCGGCGTCACGCTGCCAGCCGGCCTCGCAGCGGTGGGCCTCGCCGTCCGGGAGCGGCGGCCCGTCACGACGCCGGATCTGCTGGCGGACCCGCGCATCGCGCTCACGCCCGAGCTGCGTGTGACGCTCGAGCACGCGCCGTACCGGTCGGTGCTCGCAGTGCCGCTGCTTTCGCACGAGCGGGTGATCGGCGTGCTGGCGCTCGGGGATCGCAAAGGCCGGGAGTTTCGTGCGGAAGAAGTCCTACTCGCTCAGGGCTTCGCCGAGCAGGCCGCCCTGGCCCTCGAGAACGCGCGGCTCTACGCGGAGGCGCGGGACGCCAATCGCGCGAAGGACGAATTTCTCGCCACGCTGTCGCACGAGCTGCGCACACCGCTCACGGCGATGCTCGGTTGGGTGCGCATGCTGCAGAGCGGAACCCTCGACGATGCGACCAGCGCGCGCGCGCTGCAGGTCATCGACCGCAACACCAAGCTCCAGGCGCAGCTCATCGACGACCTCCTCGACGTCTCGCGCATCGTCACCGGCAAGCTGAGCCTCGAGCTGAAGGCGGTCGACGTCGGCGCCGTCGTCGAGACGGCGGTCGACGCGGTAACTCCGGCCGCGCTCGGCAAGTCCGTCGAGCTCGAGCGTCGGCTCGACCCCGCGGCCGGTCCCGCATGGGCCGACGCGCACCGCTTGCAACAGGTCGTCTGGAATCTTCTGTCGAACGCCGTCAAATTCACGCCCTCGGGCGGACGTGTCATCGTCAGCGTGGACCGCGAAGACCCGAACGTCCTCGTGCGCGTGGAGGACACGGGCCAGGGCATCGCGCCGGAGTTCCTGCCGTTCATCTTCGACCGGTTCCGACAGGCGGACTCGACGACGACGCGGGCGCACGGCGGCCTGGGCCTCGGCCT
This sequence comes from Candidatus Rokuibacteriota bacterium, assembly GCA_036802765.1. GTDB lineage: Bacteria > Methylomirabilota > Methylomirabilia > Rokubacteriales > CSP1-6 > AR12. The sequence continues at coordinate 8,253 of DAIRVP010000119.1, read as the reverse complement.
CGCCATCGTCCACCATCTCGTGACGCTCCACCGCGGGACGGTGACCGCAGCGAGCGACGGTCCCAACCGTGGCGCGACGTTCACCGTCCGCATCCCGCTCGCGCCGTTGCGGAGCGCGGCCCGCGTGACCTCCGCCAGCGCTGCGATTGACGTCGAGCGACTGCCACCGCTGACCGGGATCCGGGTTCTGGTCGTCGACGATGACCCGGACGCGCGCGACCTTGTCACGGCCGTGCTCGGCCAGTCGGGTGCCGATGTCGTGACCGCGGCCTCGACGGTCGAGGCGCTCGATGCCCTCGCGCGTGCGCGTCCTCACGTGCTCGTCAGCGACCTGTCCATGCCGGGCGACGACGGCTATGCGCTGCTGCAGCGAGTGCGGGCGCTGGGTCTGGACCGCGACGGCCGGGTGCCCGCCGTCGCGCTGACGGCGTTCGCGCGTGCCGAGGATCGCGCCCGCGCGCTCGCCGCCGGCTACGCGGTGCACGTCAGCAAGCCCGTCGAGCCAGCCGAGCTGGTGGAGGTCGTGGCGCGGCTGGCCTCGCGCTGACCCTCAGCTCTTCGCGCTCTCCGCGCGCATCTCGCCAAACACCCGTGACGCGACGATGAGGGCATCGCGGGCGTACGGCGCGCCGACGTACCCGACGAGCTGGATCAGGACCTCCGTCAACTCTTCCTCGGTCCATCCCTGACGCAGCGCCATGCGCAGGTGGATCGCCAGCTCGGGCTCGCGCCCCGTGGCGGCGTCGGACACGACGCAGACCAGCGTACGGGTCTTGAGATCGAGACCGGGACGCGTCCAGAGCATCCCGAAGATCGCCTCGGTAGCGACATCGATGAACTTGCCCATCACGGGATCGGCGTACACCGTCTTCGTCGAGCGGTCGACGAACGCGTCACCGAGTAGACGCCGGCGCATCTCGGCGCCTTTCCGGTACGTCTCGCTGTCTTTCATCGGTCCTCTCCTTGGTCGGGGACATGAGCCCGCCGTGGCCCGGACGGGCGGAGCGGGCGTGCGAAGGATATACTGCGGCGCGATGACCGGCCTGCGCTTCGGTCAGCCCGCGCCCGATTTCACGCTCCCGGCAACGGCCGGTCAGATACAGCTGGCGGATTTTCGCGGCCGGGACGTCGTGCTGATCTTTTACTGCTTCGACTGGGGCAGCATCTGAACCCCCGAGCTGAGCGACCTCGTCGAGGTCGCCAAGCGCGCGGGGGAGCGCGGGGCCGCCGTGCTCGCGATCAGCGGCGACAGCCCCGCATGCCACACCGCCTTCGCGGCCGCGACCAAGCTGCCGTTTCCTCTGCTGAGCGACCTGCACCGTGCGGTGATCCGCGCCTACGGCGTGCTCGACGCCGATCGCAACGTTGCGTGGCGCTCGACGTTCGTGATCGACCGCGACGGCATCCTGCGCTGGGGTCAAGCCGGGGATCGGCAGATGGTTCGCGATGGCGCCGAGATTCTCCGCGTGCTGGATCTGATCGAGCAACTGAGGAGCTGAGGTCGCTGGCATCCGCCATGCTGCTGGCACCGCGTCCGTTCGCAAGGGGGGAACACCATGCGACTCGACGATGAAGGGCTCTGCTGGCTGTGCGACAAACCGCTCGACGACTCCGCGGCCTCGTGGCGCGGGTTCGGCGTGCACAAGGCCTGTGCGCGTGAAGAGGAGGCGCGAGAGGAGCCCGGCGGTCTAGACAATCGCGATGTAATCGGTACAAGTACTTAGGTAAATTCGGAGCAATTCTTTTCACGGCTGCTTTTCACACCGCGCGCGCGGTACTGTGTCGGCAATGCGTACGACCCGTGGAGGTCTTCAGTGGTTCGCGCCAAACCGATCTCGGTCTCCGTCGATCTGACCGGGGTTCACATCCTCATCGTCGAGGACGACGAGGATAGTCGCCAGTTGCTGGCGACGTTCTTCGAATACTGCGGCGCGCTCGTCACCACCTGTCACTCGACGGAATCGGCCCTGGAAGACCTGGGCGAGTACCGGCCGCACGTGATCATCTCGGACCTTTCCCTGCCCGGCGCCGACGGGTTCCAGTTCATTCGGGCGATGCGCAAGCTCGCGCCCGAGGCTGGCGGTGACGTTCCGGCTATCGCGGTCAGCGCCTATGCCAAAGACTTCACGGCCGCGGCGGCGAAGGGCGCCGGCTACACCGGCTACCTCGTGAAACCGGTCAACCTGGAGGACCTGGTGACCCTCGTTCGCGACCTGCTCAACCGATGACGCCGAGCCGTCCGGCCGCGCTGCCGGATCTCACGGGCCTGACCATCCTCGTCATCGAGGACAACTTCGACGCGCTGAACTTGATCCGCGCCATCCTCGAGACCGCCGGCGCGCATCCGCTTCTTGCCACGCACACCGGCCAGGCGCGCGAGTACCTCCGGACACGCAAGGTCCACCTGATCCTCTGCGATCTGAACCTGCCGGCGGAGGACGGCACCCACTTCATGCAGTGGCTGCGGACCTGCTCCGCCGCCGACGGCGGCAACGTTCCCTCGATCGCGATCACCGCCCACTACGAGGACTTTCCCGCGGCCGCCGCGCGCGGCTTCTCGGCCTATCTCCGCAAGCCCCTACAGATGGACCGCCTCTGCCTGACGATCGCATCGCTGTGCGGCCGGAATCCGTCCGACACCGATCAGCCCGCGCCGGGCGCCGCCGCGTTCTGATCAGACGATCAGGTTGTCGGGCCGCTCGCCCCGGCTGATGCGGGCGATGTTCTCAGCGATCAGCCGCACGCGTGCCTGCAGCATGCCTTCGGTCCACCCCGAAACGTGCGGTGTCATCAGCACGTTCGGCAGCTCGTGGAATGGCGAACGCGCAGGCGGCGTCGGCGCCGGCTCGATCGGGTACCGATACCAGACATCGAGCGCGGCCGCCGCGATCACACGCTTGGCCAGCGCGCGATAGAGCGCGTCCTCGTCGATGATCTCGGCGCGCGCGACGTTGACCAGCACGGCGCTGCGCTTCATCGCCGTGAGCTGCGCTTCGCCGATGAGGCCGCGCGTGGCGCTGGTGGCCGGGAGGGTCACCGCGAGGTAGTCAGAGCGCCGCAGCACCTCGTCGAGAATCTCCAGTCCACCGAGCAACACCAGGTCGTCGCCCGATGAGCGCGCGACGTCGCGGCGGATCGCGCAGATCTGCATGTCGAATGCGCGGGCGCGTAGCGCCAGCGCCGCACCGATCCGCCCGTAGCCGAGAATCCCGAGCGTTTTTCCGGCCAGCTCGGGCCACGGCGGCGGCGCGGGAGCACCCACCGCCCACTGGCTGGCCCACACGCCGCGGCGCAACGCGGCGTCCAGCCGCACGAAGTCGCGCGTGAGGGCGAGCATGGCGCCGAGGATGTATTCCGCGATCCCGACCTCGTGTCCGTAGGCGTTGGCCAGCGCCGTGCCCGGGCCGAGCGCGCCGCGATCGACGCGATCGAGACCGGCACCGGGCACCTGCACCAGGCGGAGCCGCGGAGCGGCGGCAGCCATCTGACGAGTAAACGACATGGTGACGAGCACATCGACGTCGCCGAGCTTGCTCACGATGGCAGCCTCGTCGGCGACGACGATCTGACAGGGCATCCGGAGCTGTGCTCGCAGGGAGGCCTCCAGACTCGCGGCGAAGGTACCGGCCAGGGCGATGGTCAGCATCGCGTCCTCCTCCTGCCGATCCTCGGCACGCCGGAGCGGGAAATCAATTACGTTCCGGGTAAGCGGCCTCTCCCCGGGTGCGAGCGACGACGAATTCGACAGCAAGGAGCGGAGTGTCATCGCGACCGAGGTGCTCGAGAATCGGTTTCAAAAGGGAGGCATCATGATGAGCGTGGCGATGACACCGCACAACGGTTCTTCGGCCTTTGCGACCGACGCCGAACGCTGGACCGCGGTCACGCGGCGCGACGGCCGCGCCGACGGCGTCTTCTTCTACTCCGTTCGCACGACCGGGGTGTACTGCCGTCCGTCGTGTGCCGCCAGGCAGGCGCGGCGTGAGAACGTGCGCTTTCACGCGACGCCGGCCGAAGCGGAGCGTGCCGGCTTTCGCCCGTGCAAGCGCTGCCGCCCCGACGGCCACGGCCTCGCCGCTCTGCGCACCGAGGCGGTGGCGAAAGCGTGCCGGCTCATCGAGACCTCGGAAGAGATGCCGAGCCTCGACGCGCTGGCCGAAGCGGCGGGCCTGAGCCGGTTTCACTTTCATCGCGTCTTCAAGACGACGACCGGCCTGACGCCCAAGGCCTATGCCGCCGCACATCGCGCGCGGCGCATGCGGGACGAGCTCACGCGCAGCGGAAGCGTCACCGACGCGATCTACGGCGCGGGCTTCAGCTCGAGCGGGCGCTTCTACGCGACCGCTCCCGAGGTCCTCGGCATGACACCCACCGATTTCCGAGCCGGCGGCGACGGCACGGTGATCCGCTTTGCCGTCGGTGAGTGCTCGCTCGGCTCGATCCTCGTGGCCGCCACCGAGCGCGGCGTGTGCTCGATTCTCCTCGGGGACGATCCCGATATGCTGGCGCGCGAGCTCCAGGATCGCTTCCCCAAGGCCCGGCTGATCGGCGGTGACCGCGGGTTCGAACAGCTGGTGGCAAAGGTGGTCGGCTTCGTGGAAGCGCCTGGGCTCGGGCTCGATCTGCCGCTCGACGTGCGGGGCACGGCGTTTCAGCAGCGCGTCTGGCAGGCGCTGCGCGAGATCCCCGCCGGTCGAACCTCGACGTACACGAAGATCGCCGAGCGCATCGGGGCGCCGAAGGCGGTGCGCGCCGTCGCGCGCGCGTGCGCGTCGAACGCGATTGCCGTGGCCATCCCGTGTCATCGCGTGGTCCGCCACGACGGCGCCCTGTCGGGCTATCGCTGGGGCGTGGAGCGCAAGCGCCGACTGCTCGAGCGCGAAGCCGCGGTCTGACGTCGCGCTGAATTTCTTTCATCTCGACTCACGCTCACAGATGGCATGCGCCTCGCTTCCTCCATGCCCTGGAGGTGAGAGCGATGGGCGCTCAGGGCTCGGCAAAGCACGGCCTGAAATCGGACTCGCGCAAGGCGACGACGTCGCGGCACGGCACGGCGGCGCAGCCGGCGGCCCAGCCGGTCGCGGGCGCGTTCGGACTCGAAGGAACGGACCGTACACCGCGATCGGCGGGAGCGCTTCAGCGGCGGCGCCCCACGAAGCGTTCGGGCCGCCTCCGCGCGGTCGGCGCCGTCGGCATCTCCAACCTCTCGCCGGGGCAGGAGGCGGAAGAGCAGCATCGCGTGCCGCCGCGCGGCAGTCGCAAGGGACGCTGAGGCAGATGGGGTTATTCGGGAGGCGCCGTCAGGCCCTCGATGAAGCGATCGACGACGACGCCGAACAACGCGGCGGCCGGCACTCCGACGAGCAGGCCCCCCGCCATGAGCGCGCCCCAGAAGAAGACGTCGCCGCGGATCAGCATCGTCGGCAGGCCGACGGTGATGACCTTCTGATCCACGGGCGCCGCCATCACGACCGCATACAGATATTCCTGCATCGCGAGCGTGAAGGCGAAGATCGCGATCGTCGCGATCCCGGGCCGGCTCAACGGGAGCACGACGTGCAGCAGCGCGCGAAGCCGACCGCAACCGTCGACCCACGCCGCCTCCTCGATCTCGGGCGGCAACCCGCGCAGAAAGCCGAACATCAGCCACGTCGCGACGGGAATCGTGAACGTCGGATACACGAGAACGAGCGCCCACCATGAGTCGAACAGCCCGAGCCGGCCGACGACATACGTGAGCGGCAGAAACAGGATGATCGGCGGCACGAGGTAGGTCAGGAAGATCGCGATCGCGGTATTGGCGGCGCCCGGCAAACGCAATCGCGCCAGGGCATACGCCGCGGGCACCGCGGTGAGCAGCGTGATCGCGACCACACACGCCGCGACACATGCGGTGTTGACGACCCACGAGCCGAACCACGTCTGCGTGAAGAGCAGACGGAAATGATCGAGCGTCGGGCCGTCGTAGAACCAGAACGGAATTCCCCGCATCGAATAGAGCTCGCGCTCGCGCTTGAACGCCGTGATGAGCATCCAGAACACGGGAAACAGCGCGAACACGAGAAAGGGCGTCAGCCCCGCATAGATCCACACGCGCCGCATGGCGAAGGATAAGATAGGCCCCGTGAGCGACATCGGCATCCATCCCGTGTCGGGCGCCCTCGGCGCCGAAATCACCGGCGTCGACCTGGCCCGGGATCTGGATGACCAGACGCTCGGCGTGCTGCGTCAGGCCTGGCTCGACCACCTCGTGCTCTTCTTTCGCGATCAGCCGTTGCCACCGGCGCGATTCCTCGCGTTCGCCCGCCGTTTCGGCGAGATCGTCGAGTATCCGTTCGTGAAGGGGCTCGACGACTATCCCGAGATCATTCCGGTGGTGAAGCTCGAGCACGAGCGAATCAATTTCGGCGGCGTGTGGCACTCGGATACGGCCTATCTCGACGCGCCGCCGATGGCCAGCATGCTGCTTGCGCGCGAGGTGCCGCCGGCGGGCGGCGATACGCTCTTCGCCAACATGTACCTGGCCTACGAGGGCCTGTCGGAGGAAATGAAGCACCTGCTCGCCGACCTGCGCGCCGTCAACAGCTCCTCGAAAGCCGACGCGTCACGCACACGGGAGGACCGTATCGCCGAGCGCGGCCGAACCGACGCGCGCACGGTCTACGAGGCGGCACATCCCGTGATCCGCGTCCATCCGGAGACGGGGCGCAAGGCGGTCTACGTCAACGTCGCCCATACCGTGCGCTTCGAGGGCATGACAGAGGAGGAGAGCGCGCCGATCCTCGCCATGCTCTATCGGCACCAGGTGCGGCCCGAGTTCACCTGCCGATTCCGGTGGCGGCCGGGCTCGCTGGCGTTCTGGGACAACCGGTGCGCCCAGCACAACGCCGTGAACGACTACGCCGGCCACCGTCGCGTCATGCACCGGATCACCCTGGCCGGCGACGTGCCGGCGGGCGCCACTCCACGCGGCTGACAGCCGGCGCCCTTGCGCCAGCCTGGCGCGCGGGGTGCCAGTTCGCGCGTGACGCTCTGGCGGACGCGCCGCACGATTCTTCGAAAGACGCGGAGTTTCGCGTGGCATCACCCTTGCCACGTGGGCGCGCCATGCGATCACGCCTCGAGGCCTCGACAGCGCGACTGTACTTCCCGCTCGCTCGGCTCGCCCTCTGCGCCGACTGCGAGGTCTGCTTCGAAATCGGCTTCGACGCCTGCCCCGCCTGTGGCGGCCGGACATGGTCGCCGGTCGCTCGCCTCATCGGACACGCCTCTGAGGGCTCCGTCGTGCGTGCCGTCCGCGCCGTGCTGGCCGAGACGCGCAGCGGCCCTGCGTCCCGCGACGCCCGCCATCTCGTCATCGTGTCGCGTGAGCAGCCCAAGCTGTTCGAAATGTTGCGCCGCGAGCTCCAGGGCAACGAGACGGTGACGGTCATCCTGGACCGGCGCGGCGGCCGGACGCAGCCGGCGGTGGCCCGTATGAATTTGCGCTGGCGCAACGTCGATCGCCAGATCGCTGCGCTCGGCTGGGCCATCGTCCGCTCCGATCTCTCGACCTCCAAGCGGTAGGCCCTCGCCCAGGCGGCCCCGCTCAGGGCGTCGCCGCCATCGCGCCGCCGTCGGCAACGATCGCCGCGCCGGAGATGAACGACGCATCGTCGGAGGCGAGAAAAAGGGCGCACCGCGCGATGTCCTCCGGCTCGCCCACGCGCCCGAGCGGAATGCCGCGGCCTTCCTTCGCGGAGCGTTCGACGCGGTCGACGATGTCGGCGGTCAGCCGCGTCCGGATCGTGCCGGGGCAGATCGCGTTCACGCGGATGCCATCACGACCGTAGGAGGCGGCCATCGCGCGCGTCAGCGCGAGCACCGCGCCCTTGCTGGCCGCGTACGCGTGCGTGGGACGCTCGACGGAGCCGTGGAACGCCGACACCGACGCGATGTTCACGATGGCGCCGCCGGCGCCGCGCATGTGCGGCACCGCCGCGCGCGACAACAGATAGATCGCGCGCACGTTGACGTTCTGCGCGAGGTCCCAGTGCTCGAGCGAGATGCTCTCCACGGTGCCGCCGACGACCATCGTCCCGACGCCGGCGTTGTTGAGCAGCACGTCGAGCCGGCCGAAGCCGCGCATCGCGCGCGCCACGACGGCCTCGCAATCGTCGGGGTGGGCGAGATCGGCGGCGAGCGCCATCGCCTCGCCGGCGGCGGCGCGCACGTCGGCCTCGGTGCGGGTGAGCTCCGGCTCACGCACGTCGA
>DAIRVP010000118.1:0-16365 GCA_036802765.1 Candidatus Rokuibacteriota bacterium | reverse complement strand
AGCGCCAGCGCCTCATTGATCTCGGCCTGGGTATACCGTCGTTCCTGCGGCTCGTTCCAGTCGACTTCGGGGCAGGCGACGCGTGGTGGGAGCGGCTGGCGGCGTCCGGCTTCGACGCTGGGCGGTCGGCGGTCGTGGCATCGATGGGTGTCAGCATGTATCTGACGACGGACGCGATCACCGCGACGTTGCGGCACGTTGCAGCCCTCGCTTCTGGCTCCACCCTCGTCATGTCGTTCATGCTTCCGATCGAGCTGATGGACCCCGACGTGCGTCCTGGGGTTGAGCGGGCGGCCGAAGGCGCGCGAGCAAGCGGCACGCCCTTCATCAGCTTCTTCACCCCGGTCGAGATGCTGGCGCTGGCCCGAAATGCTGGGTTCAAGGAGGCCCAGCACGTATCGGCCGCTACGCTTGCCGAACGGTACCTCGCGGGCAGGACTGATGGGCTTCGTCCGCCAAATAATTCAGAGGAGCTGCTGGTGGCGGCCACCTGAAATGAAGCACCTAGCCGCCCAAGTAGTGGTGGCGCACGTCGGGATTGTCGAGCAATTCCTGTCCGGTGCCCTCGAATCGATTGCGACCGAGCTCAAGCACCAAACCGCGATGCGAGACCGATAGCGCCTTTTTGGCGTTCTGCTCGACCATGAGGATGGTCATGCCTTCGCGATTGATCGCCAGGAGCGTGTCGAAGACCAGATCCACCATGCGTGGGTCGAGACCGAGCGACGGCTCGTCGACCATCAACAACCGCGGGTGCAGCAGGAGCGCGATGGCCATCTCGAGGATCTGCTGCTGGCCACCCGAGAGCGTGCCGGCCAGGTCGCGGCGCTTGGCGGCGAGGACCGGAAAGCGCTCGAACGACGCCTCGATGTCGCGTCGCACCGCGGGGTCGCGGCGCAGGTAGGCGCCCATCTCGAGATTTTCCTCGACGCTCATCGCCGGAAAGTTGCAGCGCCCCTGCGGGACGTAGCCGACGCCGCGCTTGAGCACCTCCGTCGGCGGGCGATTGGCGATGGCCTCATCGGCGAAGCGGATCGTGCCCGCGCGCGTCGCCACCATGCCGAACACGGTTCGGAGCAGCGTCGACTTGCCCGCGCCGTTTGCGCCGATGATGCAGACGATCTCGCCCGTGCCCACGGCCAACGACACCCCACGGAGCACCTCGACCTCGTCGTAGCCGGCGACGACTCCGCTCAGCTCGAGCAGCGGGCCACGGTCAGCGACCAAAATAGGCCTCGATGACCCGCGGATCACGGCGAATGATTTCCGGCGTGCCCTCGGCGATCTTCTGGCCGTGGTCGAGCACGACGATGCGCTGGGAGATGTCCATGACCACGTCCATGTTGTGCTCGACCAGCAGCACAGTCTTGCCCTGCCGGTGCAGCGCGACGATGTGCTGTTTCATCTGATTGATCATCGTCGGATTCACGGCCGCCGCCGGCTCGTCGAGAAGGATCAGCTCGGGATCGGGCATGAGCGCGGCGGCGAATGCGAGCAGCTTGCGCTGTCCATACGAGAGAGCGCCGGCGGCCGTGGCGGCGCGGTCTCCCAGGCCGACGAGATCTAGGAGCCGGTGCGCGCGCTCGATAGCCTCGGCCTCCAGTTGCCGAAGACCTCTGGTGCGGAGCAGCCGGGCGAGCAGGCGCTCCTCCTGGTGCTGCTGCAGGAATACGAGCAGATTGTCCAGCGCGCTGAGACGTGGAAACACGCTGACCTGTTGAAACGTGCGCGCGATGCCCAGGCGCGCCACCCGATGCGGCGGCGCGTTCGTCACGTCGCGGCCGCGGAACAGCACGCGTCCGCCGTCGGCCGCGAGGTAGCCCGTCACACAGTTGAAGAGCGTCGTCTTGCCAGAACCGTTCGGGCCGATGAGGCTGACCAGCTCGCCAGCCTCGACGGAGAGATGCACCGCATCGACCGCGGTGACGCCGAGGAAGCGCTTGGTGAGATCGCGAACTTCGAGCAACGCCATCAGCGGGCGGGGCGCACGGCGCCCGCGCGGCGTAGCAGGCTCTCGATGCCTTCCGGCGAGCGCACGACCACGATGAGCAGTAGAGCGCCATAGATCGCGAGCCGCCACGTCGGCGCCAATCGCAGCACCTCGGGCAGCGCGGTGAAGAGCACGGCGCCGATCAGCACGCCGCGCAGACTGCCCACGCCGCCGAGAAAGACGATCACCAGCAGGTTCACGGTGAGCCCGATCGTCATTTCCTCGGGACACATCACCGACAGGTAGTGCACGTACACCGCACCGACGCCGCCCGCGAGCGCGGCCGCGACCGTAAACGCCAGCAGGCGGTACTTGAGCGGGCTGATTCCCGCCGCACCGGCCAGCGGCTCGTTGTCACGCACGGCGTGGAATGCGCGCCCCAACCGGAACGTCGTCAGACCGCGATAGAGCGCTGTCACCGCGGCGAGCACGCCGAGCGCGAGCCAGTAATACCCGGGCAGCGTCGTGATCGTGAGCGCCGACCCGCCGACCACGCCGAGGACCGGCTTTGGGATGCCGGTGATGCAGAGCGGCCCTCGCGTCACTTCCACCCAGTTGTTCGCGACGATCGACGCCACGACCGCAAGACCGAGCGTTCCCACAGCGAAGGCGTGCTCGGTCAGTCGGAAGAGTGGGACGCCCACCAGCGCGGCCACCACCGCTGCCGCGAGCGCCGCGCCGACGACATCGGCGAAGAAGGGCCAGCCCGCCCGTGTGGAGAGGATCGCCGCCGAGTAGGCGCCGACGCCGAAGAATGCCGGGTGGGCGAGCGAGAGGCTGCCGACATGCCCAACGATGAGGTCGTACGACAGGGCCAACGCCGCGAACAGCGCCGTGAAGATCAGCACGTGCAGGACGTAACGCTGCTGGCGCGGGATCGCCGCCGCCACGAGCCACGGCGCGCTCACGACGACGACGGCGAGCGCGGACGCCGCCGCGCGGCGCACGTCAGATCCCGATCCGACGGCCGAACAGGCCCTGCGGCCGCCAGAGAAGAACCGCGATCATGATCAGGAACGCGATGGCGTCCTTGTACGCATACGAGACGTAGCTGCCGGCCAGTGCTTCGGTGATCCCGATGAGGAAGCTGGCGGCGATCGCGCCATTGACGTAGCCGAAGCCACCGGCGACCACCGCCGCGAAGGCTTTCAGCGTGAGTCCCGTGCCCATGTCCGGGAAAATGTTGAACAGTGGTGACACCAGCGCGGCGGCGAGGGCGGCCAGCCCGGCGGAGAGCGCGAACGTCACCAGCGTCACGCGCTGCACGTCGACGCCGACCACCGTGCACGCCTCGCGGTTTTGCGACATCGCGCGCATCGCGCGGCCGGTCCGGGTGCGGGCCACGAACCGCTGCAGTCCCCAGAACATCGCGCACGCTGCGACGAGCACCAGCAGCCGCTGCCACGCCATGCGGAAGCCGCCCACGTCGAGGATGCGCGACGACAGCGCCGTCGGCACTTCCTTGGGTTGCGTGCCGAGGACGATGATGGCCAGGTTGGTGAGCACGATCGACGTCGCGAGCGTCGCGATCAGCTGCACGTGCCAGGAGCGCGGCAAGATCGCCCGGATCACCGTGCGCTGATACACGACACCGAAGATCATCATGACGGCCGGCGCCAGCAGCGCAGCGAGCGCGTACGGCATGCCGAGCTCGCTGTAGCCGTACCAGAATGCGTAAGCGCCGAGCATGAAAAACTCGCCGTGGGCGAAGTTGATCAAGCGCGCGACGCCGAGCATGAGGGCCAGCCCGGCCGCCACCATCGCGTACATCGCGCCGAGCGTGAGCCCGTGCAGCAGCTGCTCGAGAAGGTCGAAGAAGATCAGTTGAGCAGCGCCGGGCTCGTCGGCAGCTTCTCGAGGATGTGCAGCTGGCCGTCACGCATCTCGATCAGGATCATGTTGATCCAGGCCTGGTGATTGGCGTCGAACTTGATCGGACCGAGCGGCGAATCCTTGACGTCGACCTCTTCGAGCGCGGCGCGAATCGTCTGGCGATCGGCCTTGCCCTGTTTCTTGAGCGCGATCTCGAGCGCCGGCACCACCGCCCATTTGAGCGTGATGGCGGCGAGGCTGCCGTGGATGCGCGGCGGGACCTTGTAGCGCTCCGTCCACTTCTTGTCCCAGTCGGGATCGAGGCCGGTGAGCCAGTAGCCGGCCTCGATGACGCCGTCACCGACCTTCGGATTGTCACGGACCTGGTAGAGGAACTCGGCGGACGCGAGGCTGCCTCGCGAGAAAATCTTCTGCGTCAGCCCGAGCTCGCGATACTGCCGCATGAACGGCGCACCGTCGCTGGCGAGGATGACGGCCAGGATCGTTTCGGGGTTCGCGCGCTTGAGCCGCGTGAGCACGGGCCGGTAGTCGGGCTGCCCCGGGTCGAAGAACTCGGTCGAGAGCAGCTTGATGCCGGCCTTCTTGAATCCGGCGTCGTAGGCATTGGCGGCGCCGCGGCCGAAGTCGTTGTTCATGGCGAGGATCGAGGAGCTCTTCACGCCCTGGCGCGCCATGTAGCGCGCAAACGTGTACGCCATGATCTCGTCGTCGAGCGCGACGCGGAACGTCCATTCGTTGCCGCCCTTACCGCTGAGCGCGCGGATCTGCGGATGCGAGCACGCCTCGATCACCATCGGCACGCCCAGCTCCTTCACGACCGGCATGGCGCCCAGGCACGCGCCGCTGTGCGTCTGGCCGATGATCACATCGACCTGGTCGACGTCGGCCAGCTTGCGCACCGCGCTCACCGCTTCGCCGGGCTGCGCTTTGTTGTCGGCGAAGAATGCTTCGAGCTTGCGGCCCATGACACCGCCCTTGGCGTTGATCTCTTCGACGGCAAGCGTCGCGCCCCACCGGACTCCCTCGCCGGTGATCGCTGCCGGTCCGCTCATCGCGGAGGCGAAGCCGATGCGGATCGGCGGCGCCTGCGCGCCGGCGGAGACCGCCATGAGGAGCAGCGTGGCAACGGTGAGTACCGGTCGCATGATGGCAATCTCCTCCTTAGCCGATGACCGCGAGGTCCTGGCTCGAGCGCGTCAGCGAGCGCGAGCCGCCCGGTGTGACTTCGATCGCATCCTCGACCTGCACGCCGCCCCAGCCGTGCTCGTAGTACGGCGTCTCGACGCAGAACACCATGCCGGGCTCGAGCGCGGTGCTGGACGCCGCGTTGATCGTCGGCGGATCGTAAGGCTCGAGCCCGATGCCGTGTCCGACGTGGTGACGCTGATAATGCGGCAGCCCGCTCTCGCGCGTCACGCGCACCGCGATCTCGAACAGCTGGCTCACCGGCACGCCGGGCTTCATAGCTGCGATGGCGGCCCGCTCACCGGCTAGAATCGCAGAATAGTAGCGCGCCTGCTTTTCCGTCGGTGTGCCGAGCACGGCCGTCCGAGAAATGTCCGAGCGATACGGGCCGACCAGGCAGCCGAGATCGAAGCGCACCAGGTCGCCCGGTCGCAGCGCGCGCTCGGTGGGGTAGACGTCGGCGAGCGCCGCTCGCTCGCCGATCGTTACCACGGTGAAGAACGGCTCCGCGCCCTTGCGCAGCACTTCTTCTTCGTAGACACGCGCCGCTTCGCGTTCGGTGACGCCAGGCTTTAGCATCCGGAGCACTGCGGCGATGCCGTCCTCGGCGATCAGCGCCGCCTTCTCGAGCGCCGCCACCTCGTCCCGGCCCTTCACCATGCGCGCTTGCCTGAACATTTGATACGCCGGCACGAGCGTTGTGCCGGCCAGCCGCTCCTCGACGCGTTTCCATGTCGGCGCGAAGAGGTTGCCCTCGTCGAGCCCGATGCGTCGCCCGAGCACGCCGAGATCGCCGAGCACCGCCGCCAGCGCATCGGCCGGGCTCGCCGCCGGCGCGCGCGTCCACTCGAGGATCTTGCGGCCGATCTCGCCCGGATCGTCCGCGTACTCGAAGAAGAACTTTCCATAGCACGCGAGATGGTCGACCTGAATCCGGTCGGACGCGACGCCGGTCGTATCGATGAAGGGGATGACGAGCGCCGTCCCGCGTCGCGTGAAGACGGCGTAGAGCTCCAACCCGCGGAAGAGCGCGTGCGAGATCGAGCGAAGGCCGCTGACGTAGTAGACGTTTTCGGTCGTGGTCGCGATCAGCGCGTCGAGGCCCTCGGCCTCGAGCACACCGGTCAGGCGCTGCCGTCGGTGTGGGTCCATGCTTTCACCTGAAATTGGGAATAACCTCGCGCCCGAAGAGCTCGATCGCCTCCTGCATCTCGGGCACGGTGTTGGCGACGAAGAGCAGTCCGGACAGCGTGGTGACGCCGGCCTGCTGGTAGACACGGATGCGCTCGCAGATCTCTGCCGGGCTGCCGATGAGGTTGCGCTGCTCGAACCCTCCGGTCTGCTCGCGCAGCGTCGAGCGTTTGAGCGACTCCAGATGTTTGTAGAGCTGCGAGCCGTGGAAGCGCTTCACCGCCTCGTCGTGCGTGCGGCCGATCGAGCAGGCGAACTGCGGCGCGATGTCGATGGCGCTGCCGTCGCGCCCGGCTTTGTCGGCGGCGCGGCGGACGTCTTGCACGCCGCGCGTGATCTCCTCCGGCGACAACACGGCCGGCATCCAACCTTCGCCATACTCGCCGGCGCGGCGCCGCACCTCGGGATGGTTGCCACCCGCATACATCGGCAGCGGTGACTGCCGGGGCTTGGGAAAGCACTCGACGTCCTGGAAGCGAACGTGCTTGCCGCGAAAACTTGCATTGCGCTCGGTGAAGAGCAGTCGCAGCGCGCGCATGCCCTCGTCGACGATCTCTCCGCGCCTCGCGTCGCGCGCGTCGGGATACAGCGCCTCGTATTCCTCGCGGTAGGCGCCGGTTCCCACGCCGAGGATCACGCGCCCGCCAGAGAGCTGGTCGAGCGTGGCGACCTGCTTGGCGAGTACCGGCATCGTCCGCATCGGCAGCACGATGATGCCGGTAGCCAGCCGAATCCGCTCGGTGCGCGCCGCGACGTAGGTGAACGTGATCAGCGGCTCGTAGAAGTTCGGCGGCTCGGGCCACTCGCGCTGCACGTAGCGCTGCGTGGTCATGTGATCGTTGCCCCACACCGAGTCGAACCCGACGCGCTCGGCGAGCTGGGCCGTCGGCAGGATGTCCTCGGGCCGAGCGAACGGCACCGGGTACATCATTCCTTCGATGCAGGTCGGGATGTGGACGCCGAATCTCAGCGGCATCGCAGCTCCTTCCACGCGGCCGAAAGCTCTCCACCGATCCAGTCGAGCTGCGCGGCGAGATCGGCGCCGTCGGGGACGACGGCGATGACAGCGTCAAGTCCGGCTTCCGTCCAAGCCGCGAGGGCCTTGCGACACTCGGCCGGCGTGCCGGCGATGGCCAGCGCGTCGAGCACATCGTCCGTCACCAGATCGGGCGGTGCGGCGCGCCCCGCCAGGAACGCATCGCGAAACTGCTGCGTACGCGCCGCGTCGATTCCGGCGTCTTCGAGGATCGACTGGCCGTGGAGCAGTCCCAGATAGTGCGCGACGAGCGGGCGCGTCCACTGGCGCGCGCGCGCGCCGTCGTCCGACACGGCCACCGGAACGTACGCGATGACTTTGAAGTCTCCGCGCGCTGCGCTCGTGCTCGCGCGCACGCGTCGCACGTGGGCCGGTGAGGCGAGGATAGAGCAGTGCACGCCGTCCGCGACCTCGGCGGCCAGCGCGAGCGCGCGCGGGCCTTTGACTCCTAGCATGATCGGCAGCCGCCCGGACGGCGGGGCCTCGAGCGCGACGTCGTTGACCGCGAACACTTCGCCGGCGTACGTGAGGCGCTCACCGTCGAGTAGCCGGCGGACGATCTCGACGCTTTCGCGCACGCCGCGCAGTGGCGTCTTGAATGGGATGGCCATCTGCTGCTCGACCCAGCGGCGGTTACTGCTGCCGAGGCCGAGGACGACGCGCCCCGGCGCAATCGCCGCAAGCGTGGCGGTCTCCATGGCGACCAGCGCGGGGTGTCGCGTGTATGGCGTCACGACGCCAATGCCGATCACGGTTCGCACAGTCACCGCTGCGGTCGCCGCCGCGAGCGTGTAGGCGCCGGGACGGAAGTAGTCCTCCATGACCCACACGCTGCCGACACCCGCGCGCTCGGCCGCGCGCGCCCACTCGACTGCGCGCCCGGGCACACCGTGCCCCATGAGCGCCAGGCCGAGACTATCGGTCCAGCGCCAGTCCATAGGCCTCGTGCAGCACGTTCAGTAGCCGATCAAAATCGCCTTCGGCGGCCGGTACGGGCGGCAGCCACGCGCGGCTTGCGCCGGGGTCCTTGAGCCCTCCGGACGTCAGCACGACGACGATGGTTTGTTCTGCGTCGAGCTCGCCGCGTTGGACGAGATGCATCACCGCCGTCAGTGCTGCGGCCGACGACGGCTCGACATAGAGACCTTCTTCGCGAGCCAGCGCACGCTGTGCCTCGAGCACGCCCTCGTCGGTCAGTCGCACGCCGCCGCCGCCTGACTCCTTGAGCGCGGCGAGGCCCTGCCACGTCCCGTACGGCGATGCGATCGAGAAGGCGACCGACGGCGCCGCCGCGGCGACCGGCTCCGGCGCGTCGAGCCCTCGCTCCAGGGCGTGGGCGAGTGGACCGAACGGTTCGGCCGCGATCATGCGCGGCGCGTGCTTGACGAGACCGAGCGCTTGCAGCTCGCTCCATCCCTTCCAGATCCCATAGAGTCCGTCGCTGTAGGCGCTCGGGACCACGACCACATCGGGCGCCGTCCACTGGAGGTCTTCGGCAATTTCGTACGCGATCGTCTTGTAGCCTTCGACGCCCCACGGGTTGGAGCCGACCGGCGGCACGACGAACCCGCTCGTCGGATACCAGCCGAAGCGCTCGATGCCTTGCCGCATCAGCGCCCAACGGGACTCCGACGTCGGGCACGCGACGACGGCCGCGCCGTACGCCTGCATCAGCGTCTTCATCGTCTCGGGTACCGACGCGAGCGTGAAGATCACGCACGGCAGCCCTGCGCGCGCCGCGTAGGCCGCGGTGGACGCGCCGTGATTACCCGTCGACGAAATCGTGATGACGCGCGCGCCGATCTCGACGGCGTGCGTGACGGCGGTCGAGCAGAGCCGATCCTTGTACGACCACGTCGGATTCTGACTCTCGTCCTTCGCGTAGAGCCGAGGCAGGCCGAGGCGGCGACCGAGACGCGTGAGGTGCACCAGCGGCGTCGCGCCTTCGCCGAGCGAGACGGCACGCGCCGCCCGCACCGGGAGCAGAGAATCGAAGCGCCAGAGGCCGCCTCGACCCTTGCTGAACGTCTCCGGCGTGATGCCGACCAGCGACGAGAGATCGTACTCGACGGTGAGATTGACGGCGACGCCCTGCTCGCGACAGCGTGGACAGCCGGTGAACAGGCGCGGCTCGTCGAAGCGCGCGCCGCAGCGCAAACACGATAATCCGACAACGCGCGCCGCGGGGCTCATGGCGGGCGCTAGTGTAGGAATCGCGTCCGATCGTGTCAAACAAGCGCCGCGCGCAACCACGCCTCGCCGCTCGATTCTGGCCGTGACGCTCCCGTGACGGCCGCCCGGTATGAGTGCCGCATGACACACGCGTGTCCGCGGACAGACACACTCAGCACCGAGGAGGCGGATCATGGCGCACAAGAGACTCATGATCGCCAAGGCGCCGTTTCGAATCCTCGTCGTCGCCGTGCTCGCCGTCCTCGCGCTGGGCGCGACGCGCGCCGACGCGAAAAGGCCGGCGCCTGCGGCGACCATGGAGATGCTGCTCGATCTGCTGGTGCGGCCGTTCGCGATCGCGCATCACGGCTTCGGCGACAACAACGGCGAGGACCCGACGCGGCCGATCGAGAACACGGTGCCGGCGGTGCGGAAGGGCTACATGGCGGGCGCCAGCGTGGTCGAGGTGGACGTGCAGCTGACGCGCGACGGGGAGGTCGCCGTGTACCACGATGACTTCCTCGCCGACCTCACGTGCCTTAACGCGCTGACGATGGCCGAGCTGCAGGCGCGCGTGCCGTACATCCCGAGCCTCCAGGCGGTCCTGAACCAGGCGCGGAAGTTCAACAACACGGAGCCGCCCAGCGGATTGCTGATCGTGGAGCTCAAGCCCGTGTCCCCGCTCTGTGATCCGAACGACACGCAAGAGCGGGCGATCGTCTCCGCGGTCGTGGGTGTCGTGCGGCGGATGGGCATGACGAACCAGGTCCTGCTCAACTCGTTCTCGCCCGCGCTGATGTTTCTGGCCAGCGAGGAAGCGCCAGAGATCCCGCGGGACCTCGCCGTCAGCGGCCTGCAGTTTCTCAGCGCACAGCAGGTCGAGGCGGCGCTGGGTCTGCCTGTGACCCCCATCAACAAGAAGCTCAACGTTGGACTGCAGTGGGCCGAGATCGGCCACGTGTTCCGGCTACCCCATTACGATTCCGTCGAGCAGCTGCTCGTCACGGCAGGAACGACACGCTCGCGTGTCATCGAGGCCGATCTTTTGATGTGGCAGCTGGCGGGCGCGCCGCTGGCGAATGCCGCGCACGCATTCGGCCTGAAGGTGTTCGGATTCACGGCGACCAAGCCTGACGAGTGGTTCTTTCTGCAGTCACTCGGACTGGACGGGATCTACGCGGACGACGTTCCGTTCGGCGTCGCGCACGAGGCGCCGATCCCGTAGGGCCCTCTCACTTCGAGAGCCCGACGACGTTCCACGTCGAGACGGGTCGGGCGAGGCCCTTGAGAGAGAGCGCGCCGACCTCGTTGGCCTCGACCAGCGTCTCGACCGCCGCCGCCACGTGACCGGAGACGAGGACCTGGCCGGCGTGCGCCTCTCCGCAGAGGCGCGCGGCGAGATTCGTCACCGTTCCGATCGCGCCATAGTCCCAACGGCCCTCGAAGCCGATCGCGCCGATCGTGGCATAGCCGCGCGCGATGCCGACGCCGAGACCCAGGTCCCAGCCGCGCTTGCGCCAGCCGCCGGCGAGCTGCGCGACGCGGTCACGCATCGCGATCGCCATCCGGACGGCGCGTTCCGCGGGGTTCGGCACTTCGACGGGATCGTTGAAAAAGATCATCATGCCGTCGCCGGTGAACCGCTCGAGCGTGCCTTCGTGCTCGAGGATCAGCCGGCCCATTTCCGCGTGGTAGTCCCGCAACAGCTCCATGACCTCTTCCGGCTCCGCCGTCTCGGCAAACGCCGTGAACCCTCGGAGATCGAGAAACACCACCGTGATCTCGCGCCGATGTGTCTTGAGCGGATCGTCAGTGCCGCCCGCGACGATGGCCTCCGCCAGCTGAGGCGAAAAGAAGCGCTTGAGACGCCCGAGTCGCTCGAGCTGACTGACCTGCTCGGCGACGCGCCGCTCGAGCGTGCGGTTGAGATCCGCGAGGCGCGCGGCGTGACGCGTCTCCTGATCGTGCAGCCGCTTTTTCTCGAGGCAGGCGCCGACGCGGGCCTGTAGCAGCACCGGCTCGAAGGGCTTGGTCAGGTAGTCGTCCGCGCCCAGCCGAATGCAGCGGACGACGCTGTCGATTTCGTCGAGCGCCGAGATCATCAAGACGGGGATGTGCCGAAGCGCGGGATCGCCCTTCAGTCGCTGCAACACCGCGTAGCCGTCCAGATCGGGCATCATGACGTCGAGCAGCACGAGGTCGACGGCGCGCTTCGCGAGCAGATCGAGCGCCGCCTGACCGCCGCCGGCGGCGTGGACGTCGTAGCCCTGCCGCGCGAGCCGGCGCGCGAGCATGTCGCGATTGCCTTCGTTGTCGTCGACGACGAGGATTTGCGGTGCTGTCGCCGTGGCCTCGGCATCACGGCCCTCGGCACGGTCGTCGCGCTCAGCGGCTGGCACACCGCCGTGCTGAAGGATCGTGCCGAGCCGCTCGATCGCCGAGCCGATGCGATCGAGATCCGACAGCAGCGCATCACCGCCGGCGCGCGCGGCCCGCTCGCGGACCGTCTGGGTCTTTGCGTGCATGCGCTCGAGCACCGGCGTCAGCGCCGCCCGGACCGGTGCGAGATCGATCGTGGCGGGACGCCCTTCGGCCGGGGTCAGCGCCTGGTTCAGCGTCGTGAGCAGGGTTCGCGCGTCGGCGAGGACCGCGTGCAGATCCTGAGCGAGGTCTGTTTCGGCGGAGTCTTCGAGCAGCATCTCCGCGTATCCGATGATGTGATTCAGCGGAGTCCGGAGCTCGTGGCGCAGGTGCGCCGAGTCGTTCACGCGCCGGGCCGCGCCAGCAGCGCCTCGATCTTGGCGAGGAGGCGAGTGAGCTCGATGGGCTTGGTGTCGAAATCGTCGCAGCCGGCGGCGAGCGCCTTCTCGCGGTCACCGGCCATGGCGTGCGCGGTGATGGCGATGATCCCGATGTCCTTGGTCTGCGCGTCGGCTTTCAGCCGCCGGCTCACTTCCCATCCGTCGAGGCCCGGCAGGCTCATGTCCATGAGAATCAGCGCCGGCGATTCCGCGCGCGCCATGACGAGCCCCTGCTCGCCGTCGACCGCGATCGAGACTTCGTAGCCGCGCTTGAGCAGTCGGCGGGACAGCATGTCGCGGTTCATCTCGTTGTCCTCGACGATCAGGATCTTCGGCATCAGCGCTCGACCTCCCGGCGCGTCACGCTGACGGCGACGAGTCGGCGGACCTCGGCCAGCAGCGCGTCCCGGGTCATCGAGCCCTTCTGGAGAATGCGCTCGACCGACCCGTTGAGCCGCCGCTTGTCCTCCTCGGTCAGCTCCTTGGCGGTCACGACGACCACGGGAACGGCGTGCGCGGTCTCGTGGCGCCGCAGCTCGCCGAGAAACTCGAAGCCGTCCATCTCGGGCATCATCAGATCGAGCAGGATGACGCCCGGCAGATCGTGCGCGAGCCGCGCGAGGGCCGCCCGGCCGTGCTCGGCTTCCGTGACGCGATAGCCCTCTCTCTCGAGCATCCGCCGGAGCAGCGTACGCACGTCGGGGTCGTCGTCCACGACCAGGACGGGTCGGTCCTTGGCGTTCTTGGACAGCACGGCCAGGAGCCGGGCTCGGTCGATCGGCTTCGTGAGATAGTCGGCGGCGCCCAGCGCATAGCCCAGATTCCGGTCGTCGATCATCGTCAGCATCACGACGGGAATGTCGCTGGTCGCCGCGTCGCCCTTGAGCGCGGCGAGCACCGCCCATCCATCCATTCCCGGCATCAGCACGTCGAGCGTGATGGCGTCCGGCCGGGTCTCGCGCGCCAGCCGCAAGCCGTCCTCGCCGGTCGTCGCCGCGATGACGCGAAAGCCGTCGCGCGCGAGGAAGCGCTGCATCAGGTCGCCGACGTCGGGATCGTCGTCGATGACCAGCACTGTCGCGGTCGCTCCTGCGGCCGTCGGCGTCAATGCAGCGGGCGGCGGCTCCGTCCGAGGCTCGCTCACGATCGCCGGCAGACGGACGGTGAAGGCGCTGCCCCGGCCCGGCGCGCTCTCCAGCGTGATCTCGCCGCCCATCATCCGGCAGAGACGCCGGCTGAGCGCCAGTCCCAGGCCGGTGCCGCCGTACTTCCGCCCCGTGGTCGCATCGGCCTGTGTGAACTCCTGAAACAGTCGCCCCATTTGCTCGGGCGTCATCCCGATCCCCGTGTCGGTGACCACGAAGCGCAGCCAGTCTCGGCCATCGTCGGGCTCGCGTTCGACCGCAAGCGTCACCGTGCCGCGCTCCGTGAACTTGCAGGCGTTGGAGAGCAGGTTGAACAGCGCCTGGCGGACCTTCGTGAGATCGGCACGCATCGTCCCGACGCCGTCGTCGCAGCGGATGTCCACGCGGTTGCCGTTCTTCTCGGCCAGCGGCCGGATCACGGCGGTGATGTCGCGCACCATGTCGGCGACCGCGAAGCTCTCGAGGTAGAGCTCCATCTTGCCGGCTTCGATCTTCGAGAGGTCGAGCACGGCGTTGATGAGCTCCAGCAGATGCTTGCCGGCCCCGTGGATCTTCTTCAGATCCGGCACGAACGCCTCGGCGTCCTGATCCTCCGCCTCTTCTTGCAGCATCTCGCTGTAGCCGATGATCGCGTTCAGCGGTGTGCGCAGCTCGTGCGACATGTTCGCCAGAAACTCGGACTTGTGGCGGCTGGCGACCTCCGCCTCGAGGCTCTTGGCCTGCAGCTCCCGGAACAAGCGCGCGTTCTGGATGGCCAGCGCCGACTGGGTAGCGAACGTCTGCAGCAGATCGACGATGTCTTGCGAGAATTCGCCGGGCACCCGTCCGTTGACAGCCAATCCGCCGACCACGCGTCCTTCGTGCAGGAGTGGAACGGCGAGGATCGCGCGGTGCCCGAGGCCGAGCAGGATGTCGCGGAGGCTGCTCTGGTAGGCTCCCGGCGCGGCAATGTCGGGGATTTGCACCGGCGCGCCCGTGAGGCCCGCCCGCCCCGTGGCACCTTCGCCCTTTCGCAGTCCTCCGGCCGCCTCGACGAACTCGGCTGGCAGGTTCTCGGTGGCCCGGAGATGGAACATCTCTGCGGCTTCGTCGTATTCATAGATCGCGCCGGCGTCCACACCCGCGAGTTGCACGGCGCGCGAGACGATCGTCGTCAACACCTGCTCCAGATCCAGCGACGAGCTGACGGCGCGTCCGACGTCGCCGAGCGCGGTCAAGCGATCGACCGATCGGGTGAGGTCGGCGGTGCGACTCCGGAGCTCGCTGAGCAGGCGCACGTTCTCGATGGCGATCACGGCCTGGTCAGCGAAGGTGGTCACCAGCCCGATCTGCTTATCGGTGAAGGCGCGGACCTCGTTCCGCCAGATGAAGAGGGCGCCGATCAGCGTGCCTGCCCTGAGCATCGGAATGCCCAGGACGGTCCGGAACCCTCCGAGCCTTTGCGCGTCAAATCCTCTGAACTCGTGATCGGTTAACACATCGAGGATGTGGACTGGTTTCGGCTCGAGAGCAATCCGTCCCACGATAGTTGCCCGCCCAGGAGCGAACTCCATCCGGTGCACGTGTTCTCGGAACTCATCGGAGGCGCCGTAGAACGCCCCGGGGTGAAAGAGCTGACCGTCGTATCTGAAGATCGTCCCGTAATTGGCGTCGCAGAGCTTCACCGCGTTCTCGATGAGCGTGTCGAGTACGGGCTGGAGATCGAACGTCGACCGGCTGATCAGCTTCAGGACTTCGCTGGTGGCCGTCTGCTGCTCGAGCGCTTCGGTCAGGTCCGCGTTGCGGGCCTCGAGCTCCTTGAAGAGGCGGACGTTCTCGATGGCGATGACCGCCTGGTCGGCAAAGGTCTGGAGCAACTCGACCTGCTTCGTCGAGAACGGCCCGGCCTCAGCCCGCGCGACCGCGATTGCACCGACCGGCTCTCCTTGCCGAAGCATGGGCGTCACCAGGATGCTGCGATAGCCCAGGGCGCGGGCTAGGGGAATAGACGCCGCCGGGACGTCAGGTGCATCGAAGTCCGGCACCTCGACGACTGTTCGATTGAGGATGGCGGCTGACACCTGGGTTGCCGTGCTCGGGGCGCGCGGGTAGACGTCTCGAACGGTCTCCAGTCCCTCCGCGGTCCAGTTGTGATGAGCGACGAAGTGAATCAACTCGCCGTCGAATCGGTACACCCCGCCGAGTAGGCCATCGCAGAGCCGCATGGCATGCTCGGCGATCGTGTCGAACACCGGCTGCACGTCGGTGGGTGACCGGCTGATCACGCGAAGGATGTCGCTGGTCGCCGTCTGTTGCTCGAGGGCTTCGGTGACCGCGGCGTTCTTTTCCTGGAGCTCCTTGAAGAGTCGCACGTTCTCGATGGCGATGACGGCCTGGTCGGCGAACGTCTGGAGCAGGGCGATCTCCCGGTCCGAGAACGGACGCGCGGCCCCGCCTGCCCCGTGTCGTCCGACGCCGATGGCCCCGATCGGGCTCCCATCGCGCACCATCGGCACGGCGAGAACGCTCCGGTAGCCGACGGCGCGTGCCAGCTCGCGTGACGCGGACGGGATTCCCGGATCGTGTTCGACGTCGCGGACGTGGATGACCGCGCGGTCCAGGATTGCCTGGGCGATGAGGCTGGTCCGGCTTGGGGGCATCGGGTAGACGCGGTCAAACACCTCGCGCCCGGCGGGCGTGAGGCTCTCGTGGTGGGCGACCGCGTGAATGAGCTCGCCGTCGAACTGGAACACGGTGGTGAACACGCCATCGCACAGCCGCACGACGCTCTCCACGATCGTGTCGAACACTGGCTGGACGTCGGTCGGCGAACTGCTGATCACCTTGAGGATCTCGCTCGTGGCCGTCTGCTGCTCGAGCGCTTCGGTCACTTGGGCATGCGCCTGGGTGAGCGCACGATTCTTCTCTTGCAATTCGGTGAACAGCCGCACGTTCTCGATGGCGATTACGGCCTGGTCGGCGAACGTCTTCAGGAGCTCGACCTGCGAGTCACCGAACAACCCCGGCGCCCCT
>DAIRVP010000117.1:0-16664 GCA_036802765.1 Candidatus Rokuibacteriota bacterium | reverse complement strand
TGTCTGGCCATCCGCTGCCTCCCTCTGGTGAAAGGGACTACCTCGGGCTACGGTTGCCCGGGATGATGCTCCCACTCATCGGCGCGTTCAAGCTCCTCAAGTCCGCGTTGCTTCTGGGCCTGGCGCTCGGTCTGCTGCAGCTCGCTCACGGCGACGCGGCGGCCACGCTCGACCGGTGGGCGATCCAGCTGCACATCGATCCCGACGGCGAGCACCTCGGCCCCTTTGTGCAAAAAGTCCTGATGCTCGACCAGAGTCGGCTGCACGCGCTGAGCGCCGGCCTGGTCGCCTACGCGAGCCTGTTCCTGGTCGAAGGCGTCGGCCTGATGCTGAAAAAGCGCTGGGCGGAGTGGCTGACGGTCGTCGCCACGGCGTCGCTCGTGCCGCTCGAAGTCTACGAGATCTTCCGGCATCCGCGTCCGCTCCGCGTGGCCCTGCTCGTCGTGAACCTCGCGATCGTCTGGTATCTGGCAGCGCGACTTCGACGTGCCGCCATGTCGCCCGTCGAGCGCTAAGCCAACCCGTACAGGCGCGCGCAGTTGTCCCAGAGGATCTTCGCCTTCGTCTTGTCGCTCACGCCTTCCACCGCGACGAACTCCTCGATGGCCCTGGGAAAGAGGCCATCGGAGTGCGGATAATCGGTGGAGACCACGATGTTGTCGTCGCCCACGGCCTCGACCACCTGCCGCAGCACCTTCTCGTCGGCGTCGGTCGCGACGTAACACTGCCGGAAGAAGTACTGGCTCGGCAGCTGCGAGATCTGCACCTCGGAGCCGGGACCGAACTTCTCCCACGCCTCGTCCAGGCGCCACAGCCACCACGGCAGCCAGCCGCACGTGCCTTCGAGAAACGCGCAGCGCAGGCGCGGATGGCGCTCGAGCACACCGCCGGCGGCGAGGCTCGCGAAGGCAAACATCAGCTCGACGGGATTGCGCCCCGCCACGCCGATGACGCGGCCGTTGGGATGATCCAGGTAGCGGCGCGCGATGTCGTCGGTCAACGAGGACTGGCCCGTGGGATGAAAGCCGATCGGCACGCCCAGCTCCTCGATGGCGTCCCACAGCGGCTCGAACTCGGCATCGTGCACGTGCCGGCCGTGGATCGGATTGGGGTTGCCGATCACGGCCACCGCGCCGAGCTCCCGCACCGCGCGACGCGCCTCGCGGGCGGCCAGTCGCGGATCGTGGAACGCGACCTGGGCCGCGAACTTGAGCCGCGTCGGGGCGTAGCGGCAATAGTCTGCCGTCCAGTCGTTGTGTGCGCGCGCCAGCGCGTCGGCCACCTCGCCAGGCAGTTCGTCGTGCATCTGCACCTGACGGCCGCGCGTGCCGTAGAGCACCGCGACGTCGATGCCCTCGATGTCCATCGCCTGCACGTGCGACTCCGCGTCGTAGCCACGGGCGTGCGCGACGTCGTAGTGGGGCGAGCGCTCGAACGCGCGCCGCTGCAGATCCTTGCCTACCACGGCCGTGCGCGGGCTCTTGGACATCTCGCCGATTTCGAGGTCGCCGATGCGAATCGTCGGCTGGTTCGACGCGTTGTCGGCCCGGCGCACGAACTTCGGGGCGAACCGCTTGAACGGCGCGTCGAGATATCGCTCCCAGAGGTCGTCGGGCTCCATTGTGTGCAGATCGCTGTCCATCACCTTGAACCCGTGCTTCATGGCCTGGCTCCTCTGTCGGCGGACGTCGCCTGATCGAGCGCGACGATCACGCCGACGCAGCGACTTGTCAAGGCGGAGTCGTCTGCGTAGCATGCCCCGCGTGACGACCGTGCTCGCGCTCACCGCGCTCGGATTCTTTCTCGGCATGCGCCACGCCACCGACGCGGACCACGTGATCGCCGTGAGCACGATCGTGGCGAGACAGCGGACGCTACGCGGCGGGCTCTTCATCGGCATGGCGTGGGGCCTCGGGCACACCCTGACGATTCTCGTCATCGGCGGCGCCATTATTCTGTTCAGCGTCGTGATTCCGCCCGCAGTCGGGCTGACGATGGAGATGACCGTCGCCCTGATGCTCGTCGCGCTCGGACTCTGGAATCTTGCGGGCATCGTGCACAGCGTGCGCGCGCACATCGGCAGCGGCGAGCGGCACGCGCACGTGCACCAGCACGGCGATTATGTCCATCACCACGGCCACGGACACGGCCCCGACGAGCACGGGCATCGCGACGACCAGACGCCGCAAGCGTGGCTCGATCGACGGCTGGGCGGCCTCGGCGTCTATCAGATCGTGCGTCCCCTCATCGTCGGTGTCGTGCACGGGCTGGCCGGCTCGGCGGCCGTCGCGCTGCTGGTGCTGACGACGATCGGCGAGCCGCGGTGGGCGCTCGCGTATTTGCTGCTCTTCGGTCTCGGCACCATCGTCGGCATGATGCTCGTGACGGTGCTGCTCGCGGCGCCGCTGACATACGTCTCCACGCGGCTGCGTCACGCCGAGCGCCATCTCCGGCTCGCGTCCGGGCTGCTGAGCCTGGGCTTCGGTCTGGTCCTCGTCTACCACATCGGCGTCGTGCGCGGGCTGTTCGCCGCCTGGGGCGTGATACCGTGAACGGGACCCCGGACGCGTGCTAGCGGGCGTCGGTAGCGAAGCGCTCCGGACGAAACGGAGCCAGCGTCGCGTCGGACGTCCCGTCGACGATTTCTTGCGCGATCAGCCGGCCGAGCAACGGGCCGAGCGTCACGCCGCTGTGCGTGGCAATGAGCCACGCGTTGTCGAGACCCGGGATCCGCCCCGCGATCGTGTGACGATCGGCCGGCATCGGACGCACGCCGACGCGGCGATCGACGACCTTCATCGCGCCCGCCGACGGCATCACGCGCGTGGCGCGCTCGAGCAGCAGCGCCGCAAGCTCGTCCAGCTGCGTCGGCGACGACGCTTGTGCGGCCGGCGCGTCGACGTCCTCAGCGCCAAGCAGCAGGCCTCTACCTGCGTCGGGCCGCAAATGGACGCCGGGCGCATGAACGACGCGGCGTAGCGGCGCCGCTGGCGGCGACGTGACGGCGAGCAGCCCGGGCACGCGGCCAACCGGGATGTGCACGCCGAGTGGATTGAGGAATGCTTGTGTCGCCGGACCGACGCAGACCAGCACCGCATCCGTGATGACCCGGCCATCGTCGACCTCGAGCGCTTCGAGGCGCCGGCCACGCACGCGCAGCGACCGCACCGGCGCGTGCTCGCGGATCTCAGCGCCGCGACGGCACGCCTCAGTCAAGAGCGCTCGAATCAAGCGCGGCGCGTCGAGCCACGCGTCCGCGGCATAGAACGCGACCTCCTCCACGTCGTCGGGAATGGCGAGCGCCGGCTCCATCGCGCGGGCGCGGTCGGGCGTGATCCACTCCGCCGGATAGCCGCGCCGGGAGAGTCGCGCGACGCGTTCGCGCAGCTCGGCGCGCGACGCGTCGCTGTCCGCCCACTCGAGCGAGCCACCCGGATGATGACCGGCCGCGACGCCGAGCTCGCGCGCGAGCTCCACGTGCGCCGCCATGCCATCGGCGTTCAGTCGATGGTAGGCCTCGGGCTCCTTTCGCACCGAGTTGAGCCAGGCGAACGACGTGCCGCTCGTCCCCTCGCCAGGAACTCCGGCATCGAAGCCGACGACGCGCGCGCCCGCTCGCGTCGCCGCGTAAGCGGCCGACGCGCCGACGATCCCGAGACCGACAATGGTCAGATCGATGCCCTTCATCGGTACCGACTGTACCGCTTGACAGTCGAACGCGGCGGCTTATAGTCGGCGCAATGCGTTCTCATGCCGCCGCGCGCGCCGATGCGCTTCCGCATCGGCGGCAGCATCCTCATCACGTGCGGTCGGGTGCGGGCCCCTCGCCGGGTGATCGTCGTCGACCGCTCGGACGCGAGGAGCGCCCGGGGCAACGACCGGGACCGCTGCAGCGAATTCTCGTCGGCTTGCGCGTCCTGGTCGTCGACGATGACATCGACGTCCTCGAGCTCTTCAGCGTCGCGCTCACCGCATGCGGGGCCGAGGTCACGACCACCGACAACGCGCGGGACGCGATCGCGCTCGCGACGCGCATGCGGCCTCACGTCATCGTGAGTGACATCGCGATGGTCGGCGAGGACGGCTACTGGCTCGTCCGCGAGCTGAAGCGGCTGCCGAGGGAAATCCTCGACGCCGTCCCCGTCGTCGCCGCCACCGCCTACGGACGCGAGCATCCACGCTCCCGTGTGCTGGCCGCCGGCTTCGTCGAGCTCCTGCAGAAGCCAGTCGATCCCGAGCACCTCTGCCAGCTCGTCGGGAAGGTCGCCGGGCGTTAAGCCTCGCCGCTCGGCGCCGGCGGCGCCAGCGGCAGCAGGACCCGGAACGTCGCGCCTTCGTTCTTACCCGCGCTTTCTGCCGTCACTGATCCGCCGTGCAGGTCGACGATGTGGCGGACGAGCGCAAGACCCAGCCCCAGCCCCTCGTGCGCGCGCGTCGTCGAGCTGTCCTCCTGAGTAAACTGCTCGAAGACGTGCGGCAACATGTCGGCGGCGATGCCTTCGCCCGTGTCGCTCACCGTGATCTCGGCGTCGCCGTCGCGCTCCTGCACGCGCAAGAGTACGCGTCCGTGGCGCGGCGTGAATTTCACGGCGTTCATCAAGAGATTCCAGAGCACTTGCTGCAGACGATCGTCGGCCCCGAGGACGATGACGGGCGTCGGCGACATCTGCGTCTCGATCGCCAGACTCTTCGCGGCCGCCGCAGGCCGGACGGTCTCCAGCGCACCCGCCGCCACGTCGCACACGTCGACCCGCTGCAGCTCGACCCGAAGCTTGCCGGTCACGATCCGAGAAACGTCCAGCAGATCCTCGATGAGATGGACCTGCGCGGCGGCGCCGCGCACGATGGCGGCCAGGGCGCGCTCTCGAGTCGCGTCGTTCATCTCGGCGGACTGCAGCATGCGCGCCCAGCCGAAGACTGCGTTGAGCGGGGTGCGCAATTCGTGCGACACGACGGCGAGGAACTCGTCCTTGGCCCGATTGGCCGCTTCTGCCGTCTCGCGCGCCGTCCGCTCGCGCACCAGCAGCTCGCGGCGCTCCTCGTCCATACGGCGACGCTCCGTGATGTCGCGGCCGATCTTCGAGGCGCCCACGATGCGGCCCGTCGAGTCCCGCACCGGCGAGACCGTGATGGACATGTCGATCAGCCGGCCGTCCTTCGTTCGTCGGATCGTGTCGAAGTGCTCGACCCGCTCTCCGCGACGGATTCGCGCGATGACCGTGTCTTCCTCGGCGAACCGATCCTCCGGGATGATGAGCGCGATGTGCCGGCCGACGGCTTCCGTGGCCGTCCAGCCGAACATGCGTTCGGCGGCGGCGTTCCAGGAGGTGATGATGCCGTCGAGGTTCTTGCTGACGATCACGTCGTCCGACGACTCGACGATGGCAGCGAGCCGCGCCTGGGCCTCCGCGAGGCGGCGGCGGTCGGTGATGTCGCGTGCGATCATCGAAACGCCGGTGATCCGGCCGCGCACCGTCCGAACCGGCGACACCGTCAGCGAAACATCGACCAGTCGGCCGGACCGCGAGCGACGCATGGTCTCGAGCTGCTCGACGGTTTCGCAGTTCCGGACGCGGCCGAGGAGGACGTCGTCCGGACCGATCAGCGAGACTGGCTGGCCGACCGCCTCCGCGGCCGACCAGCCGAACATCGATTCGGCGGCGCGGTTCCAGGATGTGATGATCCCATCGAGCGTGACGCTGAAGATTGCGTCGGGTGAGGCGTCGAGGATGGCCGCAAGGCGGGCCCCCGCGCTCGCGGCGTCGGCTGCTGCCGCAGACGGCGAGGCGTTCGCGCGTCGACGCCTCATGACGTCTCTTACGATACCAGCGCCTCGATCGCCCGTGCCTCGTCGGGGGAGAGCGATAGCGCCCGGCTGGCAAGATCCAGCGCCATGTGCTCGGGATCCGAGGTGCCGGTGAGCGGCAGCATGCCGACCGCGCGCGCGAAGGCGAACACGATCTGCGCCGCCGTCGCCTTCTCCCGCGCGGCCAGTTGCGCCACCAGCGGATGTTGCAAAACCTCTGGATTGGCGGTGAGCAGCGAAAAGCCCTGGTACACGATGCCGCGCTCGACGCAGAAGCCGCGCACCGCGCGATCCCAGCCGAACCGCGCGTAGCAGCGGTTCTGCACGAACGCCGGTCGCTCGGCGCCGGTCGCTTCCATCTGAACGAGATGCCGGAGCGACACGTTGCTCACGCCGAGCCATCGCGTGTGGCCGAGGTCACGCTCGCGCACCATCGCCGCCCACGCATCGACATCGTCGTCGGTCCAGTCGCGGCCGGAGGCCGGACCATGCAGCACATAGCTGTCCACACGGTCCGTCCCGAGATGCTCCAGCGAGCTGGCCATCGACTGGGCGACCTGCGTCGGAATCGCCGCCGCGGGGTCATACGGCAGCCGGTGATCCTGTCCGCGCACGTAGGTGAATTTCGTCTGCAAGAAGACATCGGCGCGCGTCACGAGTCCCGCGCGATACGCCGCGGCCAGCGCTTCACCGACGCCCGCTTCGACGTAGTGGCGACGCTGATTCGCGGTGTCGATACCGCGAAAGCCGCGCCGCAACGCGAGCTCCGTCAGCGCCGCCGTGCGCTCTTCCTTCCAGGCCGTGCCGTACAGAAGGTCCGGGACGGCGGGCTCGGCCACTACGGCAGGGACGCGCGCGGGGCGACCGAGACGCCGCGCGCACCGATCCGCTCGATCGCGCGCGCGACGAGCCCGGAAGCCTTGGCCTCCTCGACGAAGCCGCGAAGATAGGCGAGCCCCGCGTCGCGGCCGCGCGGCACGCCGACGGCCTGCGGCACTTTCATGAAGTGCCCGTCGAGCATGCGCGAGCTCGGCAGCTTGTCGACGAGGCCCATCAGCGCCTGCGCCAGTCCCGCCAGCGCGTCGACCTTACCCGTCGCGAGCAGATCGAACGCCGCGTCGGCGTTCGGCGCCCGCACGAGCTGAGCTGCCTTGAGATTTCGGCTCAAGAACAATTCGTAGTTCGCGCGCGCCGGCGCCGCCACCCGCACGCCTGCGCGATCGACGTCGGCCACCGCGCGCAGCGGCGAGCCGGCGGGCACCAGATAGGTCGCTTCGATCTCCAGATAAGCGGCGCTGAAGCCGATCTCGCCCTCGCGCGCCGGATCGATGCCGAGGAACGCGATGTTCCAGGCGCCCGTCTTTGCGGCATCGACCATCGCCGCGACGCTGGTATACGCGACGAGCTCCACCGGCACGCCGAGCCGCTGCGCCAGCTCGCGCGTGAGATCGATGGCGACGCCGCGAGACTCGCCGGTGGTCGGGTCCTTCGTGGCGAGAATGAAATTGCCATAGTTAATCCCGGCTCGAAGCGTCCCGGTTGGTGCGAGATCGGCGCGTGCGGTGGATGTTGGTTGGGCCATGGCCGAGGATCCTAGCAAAATCGTGAGCGCCAGGCCGCCTCCGACGCGACCGATCACTTCGGCGTCACCGCCCCGCCGGCGATGAGCCGATCAACGTCGCGTTCGCCGAAGCCCGCCCATGCGAGAATCGCGCGCGCCTCGCTGCCGAACGCGGCGGTCGGCGGGCCGGGCACGAAACCGCCGGCGTCGACCTGCACGGGGGGCCCGAGCACGGTGACCGGCCCCAGGTTCGGATGCTCGAACCGCTGGAACATCGCGTTCGCGGCCGGCTGGGGATCATCGAGGATCTCGAGCGGCAGCGCCACGCCGCTGGCGGGCACGCCGGCGGCATCGAGGATTGTTTTCCACTCCTGCGTCGTTCGCGACGCCATGGTCGCCTCCACCGCCGTCTTCAGCGCCGCGTAGTGCGCATCGACGTCGGCAACCGCCTCGGTCAGCCCGGGATCGTCGTGCCCGATCGCCGCGATGAACTTGCGACGCAGCGACGGGCTGCCGCACGCGACCGCCAGCGCGGCGTCCTTCGTGGCGAACGTGCGGATGTATACGGCCTGCGAGGCGACCACGCGGTTGCGCGGCATGCGCTCGACCTGCTCGGCGAACGGAACGCCGCCCGCGCGCGCCTGCGCGAGCCATGCGCCGAAGTCGGCGTGGCGTGCGGCGTCCAGCGCGTCCACGCGCACCATGAGATTGTTCTGCAGCGCGAGTGACGCGAGCAGCAGCGAGGTGTCCACGCGGCCGCCTCGGCCGGTGCGCTCGCGCCGATAGAGGGCGGACGCGATGCCGAACGCGAGCAGCGTGGCCGCCATGTAGTCGGCGATCGGCGACTCGCCCGTGGTCGGCAAGCCATCCTTCACCCGGCCGCCCGTCACCATCAGCCCGCTGCGCGCCTGCACGACCAGATCCATGCCCGCGAGCGTCGCGTCGGGCCCGCGCGCGCCGAACGCGGTGACGTTGCCGACGATCACGCGCGGATGGCGCGCGGCGAGCTGCTCGTATTGCAGCCCGAGCTCGGCCGCGAGGCCCGGCCGCATATTGGTCAGCACGACGTCGGCGCGTGCGAGCAGCGCATCAAGGATCTCGCGCGCGTCGGCATGGCGCAGGTCCAGCGGCAGCGCATGCTTGCCCCGATTGCGGATCAGGAAGTGCCGACTCTCGCCGCCGCCGAGCGGGGCGATGTGGCGGCTCGGCTCACCCTCGAGTGGCTCGATCTTGATCACGCGCGCGCCACCGTCGGCGAGCACCTGTCCGGCCCACGGCACGGCGATGAAGTGGCCGAACTCGATGACGGTGACGCCGTCGAACGGACGCTCGGAGCTCACCGACTCAGCTCTGCATGAACGCGTTCCACTCAGGCGTCGCGATGGTGCGCTCGAGATACCCGAACGTGCCCTTGTCACGCACTTCGCGGGCGGCCTCGAGCATGCCCGACATCGCCGCGCGATAGAGCGAGGTGGCCAGGCTGATGCGGCGCACGCCCGCCGCCTCCAGATCGGCGACGGTGAACGACTTGCCCTTGATGCCGACCATGAAGTTGAACGGCTTGCCCAGCGCGCCGCAGACCGCCCGCACCGAGGCGAGGTCGGGCAGGCCGGGCGCCATGAGCACGTCCGCGCCGGCGCGCTCGAACGCTTGCAGGCGCTTGATCACGTCGTCGAGGTTCGGATTGCCGCGGATGAAGCCCTCGGCGCGCGCCGTCAGGGTGAACGGAAACGACAGCGCGCGGGCCGCTTGCACCGCGGCCGCCACGCGCTCGGTCGCGTGGCCGATGTCGTAGAGCGGCTTTTGCTTGTCACCGGTGGCGTCCTCGATCGAGCCGCCGACGAGACCGACGCCCGCGGCGAGGTGGATCGTCTCCGCCGCCACCTCCGGCGCGTCACCGAAGCCCTTTTCGAGGTCGGCAGAGACCGGAAGCTCGGTGGCCGCCGCGATCGCGCGACAGTGCTCGAGCGCCTCGTCGCGCGTGACGGCGCCGTCGCGTCGGCCGAGCACGCCGGCCTGCGCGCCGCTCGACGTGGCGAGCGCGGGAAAGCCGAGCGCGCCGAGCGCGCGCGCGGATCCGGCGTCCCATGCGTTGGCGATGACGAACGCGCGCGGGCCGCGATGAAGCGTGCGGAACGTGGTGGCTTTGTCGGTCTGACTCATGGGCATCGTGGTCTCCTGGAACGCGCGATCTACCAGGCGAGCGCGTACGTCGGGCGGCGCGGGTCGGCGCCGGCGGACAGCACGCCGGTGTCGGGATCGCGTTGCGTGACGACGGCGCCGATCCCGCACGCGCCGATCTCCGTCACGTTGTGGCCGAGTGCCGCGAGCTCGGCGCGCGTGCTCTCCGGAATTCCCGCCTCGACGTTGAGCTGGCCTGGCTTGTAGACGCGCGGATAGAACGAGTTCACGAGAGTCTGGGTCGCGAAGCGCGGCGCCTCGACCGCCTGCTGTGGGTTCATGCCGAACAGCAGGAGGTTGAGGATGATCTGCAGATTCGCCTGCGCCTGGTCGTCGCCGCCGGGGCAGCCGACCGTCATCAGGGGCACGCCGTCGTCGCAGATGAAATAGCTGACCAGCGTCGTGCGCGGCCGCTTGCCCGGAGCGAGCGCGTTCGGATGGCCGTCCTCGAGCACGAACATCTCGCTGCGCGTGCTGAGCGTGCAGCCGAGCGCCGGCGAGAACGCCGACTTGCGAAAGACGCCGCCGCTCGGCGTGAGCGCGATCATGTTACCCTGCCCGTCGATCGCCGCGATGTGCGTCGTGCCGTCGACGGCGGCCGCCGCGGCCGACGGCGCGTCGGCGATGCGCGGGGCTCCGGCCGGCGGCGCCGCCGGGATCGCACGATCGGGGCGGATCAACGCCGCGCGCTCGGCGAGGTAGCCCGGCGACAACAGCGCGGCGAGCGGAACCGTCGGCACGTCGCCGTAGTAACGCTCGCGATCGGCGAACGCGAGCTTGAGGCTCTCGGAGACCACGTGGATGTAGCGCGCGGAGTTGTGTCCGAGCACTTTCAGATCAAGCGTGGACAGCATCCCCAGCGCCTGCATCAGGATCGGGCCCTGCGTCCACGCCCCCTGACCGATGATCTCGCGGCCGGCGAAGGTCGTGGACAGCGGCGGCTCGACGCGGGCGCGATAGGCGGCCAGATCGCTGGCGCGGAGCAGACCGCCGCACGCCTCCGAGAACGCGCCGATCAGCGCCGCGATGTCGCCGCGGTAGAAGCGTTCGCGCGCAGCGGCGATGCCGGCGCGGCGATCGCCGCCGCGCTGTGCGTCCACTTCGACGAGACGGCGCAGCGTGCCCGATAGCGCCGGCTGCGCGAACGGCTCGCCCACCCGCGGCGCCCGTCCGCCCGGATAGAACACCGCATCGCCGCCGGGAGGATAGAGCGCGAACTGCGTCCGGCTCTCGGGGATCGCGAGCATGCGGTGCATGTACTCGTACATCGGAAAGCCGTGCTCGGCGTACTGCAGCGCGGGAATCAACACCTCCGTCACCGACTTCGTGCCGTACGTCTCCAGCAGCGTGAGATACGCGTCGACGGCGCCGGGCACCGTGAACGACAGATGCGCGTTGGGTCCCGGCCCTGTTGGAATCCGGTCGAGGCCGCGGCGGCGAAACACGTCGATGGTCGCCCCGGCGGGCGCCGTGCCCTGCCCGCTGAGCGCAACGCGCTCGCGCCGGCGCGCGTCGTACACCATCGCCACGCACTCGCCGCAGAGCGTGTACGACGCGGTGGGCTCCACCACGGCGGCCGCGAAACCCGCCGCGGCGGCGGCGTCGAAGGCGTTGCCCCCGGTGAGCAGCATCCGCATGCCCGCCATCGAAACCAGCGGATGACCACCGACAACGATCCCCTGCATTCCGGAGACGACGGGCCGCGTGGTCGCCCGGTCGGAAGCGTGATGCTCGATCTCGTGGACGCGCGGCAGCTGGTTGGTCACGGCGGCAGCCTATGGGCGTGCGAGGCTGGCGTCAAGCGGACGCCCCGGCGGAGCGCCGGGGCGAGTGGGAAGCGAACATCAACACCGGGAGGGCTCATGCCCTCCCGGTGTTGTCGATTGTCAGAAGCTGATCTCGAATCGCACCGTCGGCCAGCCGACAGCGCGCTCGTCCGGACGAACTTCCTGCCACGTGCCGTCGTCCATGAGGTAGTACGCCGCGTCCCAGCGAGCGGACGCTGCGGTGCGGGACGAGCTCACGGCGTTGCCCCGTCGCGTGACGGTGTCATTCTGGTTGGGGTCTTTGAACGGCTGACGGAAGGTCGCATCGAAGGACCAGCTGCCCGCCACGCCATCGATCGTGAACACACCGTCGCTCACGAATCCCAACGGGAGCGGAGGCTGGAAGTTGATCACACCGTGGAATGTTCCCGTCTGAACCGGAAACTCCGGGCTATCCACGCCGTTGTCGAGCTGGACGAGCACCGCATAGGTGCCCCACACAGCGCCGCTCGTGGGAACCAGCTGTCCGCTGGTCGGATCGAGCACCAGCTTGACGTCGTCGGTCCCCGTCGCGATCACCGTGCACTCGTTGTTCGAGACGGTCACTTCCAGCGGAATCGGGCACAGCAGGGAGCCCAGCATCGCCACGCCTTGCAGCTGTGAGGTTGCGTGGCGGATGACCGGCATGTCGGGCTGCCCCGTCGTCGAGTCGACGAGACCCGTCGGGCTTGCACCGCTCGGATCGGGCACCAGCACGTTGCCCGCGGCGTTCAGCAACACCGCCTGCTCGTCCATCTCGTACAGATACGCCTGATTGGGACCAGGCGCGGGTCTGCCTTGGGCCATCGCCGGAACGGTGCTCACCATCAACACGCACCAGCCCAGCACTACCGACCAGGCGGCCTTGTCGACGATCGCTCTGAACATGACTGCGCTCCCCCTGGAGCAAGCTGCCGCACATTGCGGCGTCGGCGCGACCCACCCAGCACAGAGCAAGGACCGGACCCAAGCCGAGGGAAGCGGACATGCGCTCGAAAAGATTGGAGATTGGGGCAGAAACTCGACGCCAGGCTTGGACAGCGACTGGCCGAAGCCTCTGGCACGGCGTGGTTAGGAGCTGATCACCCCGCTGGCCGTGCCGACCGCCGTCTTCTGGCCGTGCTGGTTCTCGCACCACACGTCGACGACGACCCGGATCGCAGCACCCTCCGGGCGCAACTCCTTCACGACGCCGCGGACCGTGAGGCGATCACCGGCGTAGACCGGCTGCACGAAGGTCACCGACATCGTGCCGCCCTTGACGAAACCGGCGCCGAGCAGGCGCGTCATCATCTCCGAGACGTACGCCGTCGACATCATTCCCTGCGCGAGCGTCGTGCGGAACCCCTTGCGACGCGCCCACGCCTCGTCGCTGTGAATCGACCGCGCCCGCACGCCGGAGTACGCATCGATGTGGCGCTGCGTGAGCTCCTTTTCGAGCGGTGGCAGCTCGTGACCGACGGCCAGGGTCGACGCCAGCGCCATCGCCGTCAGGCCGGGATGAGCATCTGCGTGAACTGCCCACGGACGAGCGGAATGCCGGCCTCGTCCTCCGTGACGAACTCCGTCACCATGTATTGCTTGCCGCGCCGCTCGTACTTGTCGATGACGCGGCCGCGCGAGCGCACGCGCATCCCGACGCGGATCGGCTCCAGGAACTCGAACTGCATTTTGGCGTGCAGGCCCGCGTGGACGACGTAGCGGCTGTGGCGCAGGCGCAGCGCCTGGTTGGCGGCGAACGTCGGGTGCGCCACCGGCCCGCCGAACGGCGAGGACCCGGAAAACCAGGGGTGATCGTCGCCGGTCGCGAACGCGTACGTGTCGATGTCTTCCGGCGTGACGAGCATGGTGTCCGAGACGAACTCCTCGCCGATCGTGAGCGCGTCGTACGTCAGCGGCTTGAACTCGGTCATATCCCGACCCCGGCGCGGATTGTACACCGCTCCGCCGGACATCCCGCTGGCGCAGTCGCGTCGAAGCCACTAGACTCTCGGCTCTGTTCCGACGCTTTTCCCCATGGAGGACTTGGCCCATGGCCGGACATCGCATCGTCACGATCGTGTTCGTCCTCGTCGCTGTCGTTGTCCCGGCCGCCGCTAAGGACGCGATCCTCTGGGCCGAGACCGAAATCCGGCGCGTGGTGCAGAGCTAACGCGGCATGCGGATCGGAGTCGCATTCAGCGGCGGCCTGGCGCCCGCCGACATCGTCGAGTGCGTCAAGCTTGCCGAGACGCTCGGCTACGAATCGGCATGGGTGGCCGAGGGCCACGGCGGCGATCAATTCGCGATCCTGGCCGCCTGCGCCGTGGCCACGCGGACCATCCGCCTCGGCACGAGCATCTCCAGCGTGTTCGTGCGGAGCGCGCCGACGATCGGCATGGCCGCGGCCACGGTCGATCACCTCTCGGATGGGCGCTTCGTTCTCGGGCTGGGCGGCAGTCATCGCGTGCAGGTCGAGCCCGAGCACGGGATTCCGTTCGTCCGGCCGACGGCACGGTTGCGTGACACGATCGCCATCGTGCGCGCGCTCGTGCGAGACGGTGTCGTCGCGCATCGCGGCGAGACCATCACGATCGAGCGGTTCGACCTGTGGTTTCAACCGTTGCGCCCGCAGATCCCGATCTACGTCGCCGCGCTGTTCCCGACGATGCTCGAGATCGCGGGCGAGCTGGCCGACGGCGTGTTGCTGACGTGGCCCACGCCGCGCACGATCGCCCGTGCCGTGCAGCACGTCGCCATCGGCGCGCGTCGTGCGGGCCGCGCCGCCACGGACGTCGACGTGGCGTCGCTCATACCATGCGCCGTCGCCAAGACCGCGGCCGCCGCGCGCGACGCTTTGCGTCCCGCGGTCGGCCTGTACGCCGGCTTCTTTCCGCGCTACAACCGGCTGCTCGCCGAGGCCGGCTTTGCCGACGCCGTGCGCGCGATCAAGGAGGCGTTCGACCGAGGCGGTCGCGACGCTGCGGCCACGAAGGTGCCGGATGACCTGATCGACGCCGTCGCGCTCGCGGGCACGCCGGAAACGTGCCGAGAACGCATCCAGGAGTATCGCCGCGCGGGACTTGCACTTCCCATCATCAGCCCGCGCGCATCCGGCCCCGAGGCCCTGGACATTGCGATGGCGGCCATCCGCTCGTGCGCGCCTTGAGCGTGCTGGTTTCTCGCGCTGGCTGATTCTTCACCACGGGTGTGACCGTCCACGCCAGCGCACTGCGGGTGGTGTTCCGCGGCCTCTCGTGTTTTCGCACGCTTGCAAAGCGCAGGATCTGGCATCGTCGTTGCCCCTACACGAGTCAGCGCTCTTTCCGATAAGGGCAAACCAGTCGTGAGGCTGGGACGCAAAGCCACGGGCCTGGGAATGAGTCTCAGGTAGCCGGGTTGCCGAAGAAAGAGAGGTGGGCTCGGTCCCCCTCCGGAGAGAGATCAGGAGGGGACTGCCGTGCGAACCGTCTGGAACGTCAGCACGACCCTCGATTCATTTCCGCAGCAACTGCGTCAGGGGCACGTCGCGATGCCCACGAAGCACGAAGTCGTCGGCGCGCTGCATCGGATGCTCGAATCGCTGGTGCGCGAACCGCGGACATTGATTCTCGACAACAGCGCGCTCGTCTCGAAGTTCAACACGCTGCTGCAGCAGGTCAAGGAGCAGTTTCGGACGTCGGACACACTGCGTTTGATCGAGCCGCTCGGCGCGGGCGCCTCCATGGCCCTCGTCGCGGTTCGGCTGTCGATGGTGAAGCGCACGATCGACGCGGAAATGGCCCGCGCCAACGAATCCTGATGAAACCGGCCCCTGAGGCGGGATAAGCTCGAAGTACCTCGATCCGCCTCGGGGGCCGGTTTCCGGCAGGCGGCGCCTCGCACGCACCCGGGACGGACGATCGAGACGACTCCACCGGCGGTCAGGAAGCGCACGCGTGTGCTGCGTGCCTCGCTCGACGCATCCGTCGCCGAGGGCGCCGTCGCCGAGGTCTTCGGCGCGTGCGCCGGCGGCGCGGTTCTCACCGGCTGGGCCCTCTACTTCGGCGCCACTCCCATCGTCATCGGGCTGCTCGGCGCGCTCCCATACGCCGCGCAGATCGTTCAGCTGCCCGCCGCCTGGCTCACACAACGCGTCGGCGCCAAACCGCTGGCCGTCGTCGCGCTCGGTGCCGCGCGGCTGGCGTGGCTGCCGCTGATCGCCGTCCCGTTTCTGGCGCTCCCACAAACGACAGGGCTCGCGATCTTCATCGCCGTCGTCGCGATCGCGGGACTCTTCGGCGTCGTCGGCAACAACGCGTGGACCGCGTGGATGGGCGACCTGATTCCCTCGCAGATCCGCGGCCGCTTCTTCGCGCGGCGCATGATCTATCTGAACGCGGCCGGCACGCTGTCGTCGCTGGCGGCGGGCGTCGCGCTCGACGCGGCCACGCCACGCGGCGTGAAAGGCGAGACCCTCGCCGCGTTGGCTGCGGCGGCCTCCGTGGCCGGCCTGGCCAGCGTGCGACTCCTGCTCGCCCAGCACCACGTGGCGCCGCCGCGGGACGACGGCGTGCCGGAGTGGCGCGACGCCGTGCGCGCCGTACGCGATCGCCGGACGCGTCCGCTGCTCGCCTATCTGTTCGCGTGGAGCGCCGCCGTCGGGATCTCGGCGGGGTTCTTCTCGTTCCACATGCTGACGAATCTCCACATGGCGTTCACGTTCGTGGCCGCGTACACGATCATCATCGCGGCGCTGCGTATCGCCTCGGCGCCGGCGTGGGGTCGTCTGGTCGACACGTGCGGGGCGCGCCCGGTGCTGGTCGTCTGCTCGCTCGGCATCTCGGCCGTGCCGCTGCTGTGGCTGTTCGTGACGCCGGAGCGCTGGTGG
The DNA here is from genome assembly GCA_036802765.1 of Candidatus Rokuibacteriota bacterium. Lineage (GTDB taxonomy): Bacteria > Methylomirabilota > Methylomirabilia > Rokubacteriales > CSP1-6 > AR12. The sequence goes on along the minus strand of DAIRVP010000117.1, from coordinate 462 downwards.
CCGATCGCGATCGAAGCCGTGATCTCCGGCACGCTGTGGGGCGGGCACGGCATCGCCGCCTTCGACGTGATGATCGGCGTGTCGCCGCGGCGCGGCCGGCCGTTTTATCTGGCAGTCTTCGCCGCCGGAGCCGGCGTGGGTTTCGCCGTGTCGTCGATCCTGGCCGGCCTGCTGGCGGCCGCGCTGTCAGCGCCGCTGCACGACGCCGGCTCCACGTGGAACGAGATCCACGTGCTGTTCCTGCTGTCCACGGTGGGCCGCGCGGGCACCGCCTTCTTCGCGGCGCGCATCGCAGAGCCGGCCGCGCGCGGTGTTCCGGATCTCGCCCGCGCGCTGCTCGGCACGCCCGCGCGCCGCACGGCGAAGCCTAGTCCAGCCAGTCTTTCTCCTTGAGCTTGCGGGGCAGATAGCGCTTGGTGAGGTACTGGAAGTCCTTGTTCGCGAGCGCGTCCAGCTCGTACT
>DAIRVP010000116.1:0-16992 GCA_036802765.1 Candidatus Rokuibacteriota bacterium | reverse complement strand
CGATCTCCTTGTTGATCTTGCCGACCAGCACCATCTCGACGATCTCGACCGTCTCCTCGTCGGTGACACGCATCCCGCCCACGAACGCCGGCTCCTTACCGAGCCGCTTCATCAGGGCGCCAATCTGCGGCCCGCCGCCGTGGACGATGATCGGGTTGATACCGACGAGGCGGAGCAGGATGACGTCGAGCGCGAACGGTTCCTTGAGGTCGGCCTGGTCCATCGCCGCGCCGCCGTACTTGATGACGACAGACTTCCCCCGGAACTCCCGGATGTACGGGAGCGCCTCCATGAGGATCTCGACGCGCTTGACGTCGTTCTCCATCCCTAGAGGATGTATCGCGAGAGGTCCTGGTCTCGCCAGATATCGGCGAGCCGCTGGCGAACGTACTCGGCGTCGATCGTCAGCTCCTTGCCCGGCATGTCCGGGGCGTTGAAAGAAATATCCTCCACCAGCTTCTCCATGACCGTGTACAAACGCCGCGCGCCGATGTTCTCCGTGCTCTCGTTCACTCGCATCGCGATCTCGGCGATGGCGTCCACGGCCTCGGGCAGCACGCGCAGCGTGACGCCTTCCGTCTTCAGCAGCTCGACGTACTGCCGCACCAGCGCGTTCTGGGGCTCGGTCAGAATGCGGACGAAATCCTCGCGCGTCAAGGGCTCGAGCTCCACGCGGATCGGAAACCGCCCCTGCAGCTCGGGGATGAGATCCGACGGCTTCGCTACGTGAAACGCGCCGGCGGCGATGAAGAGCACGTGATCGGTGCGAACCACACCGTACTTGGTGGTGACCGACGAGCCCTCGACGATCGGCAGAAGATCCCGCTGCACCCCCTCGCGCGAGACGTCCGGACCGTGGCTGGCGCTCTGGCGGCCGGCGACCTTGTCGAGCTCGTCCAGGAAGACGATGCCGGAGTTCTCGACGCGGCGGATGGCCTGCGCGACGACTTCGTCCATGTCGACGAGCTTGGCGGCCTCCTCCTGGGCGAGGAGCTTGCGGGCCTCGACCACGCGCACCCGTCGGCGCTTTGTCTTCGTCGGCATGATGTTGCTGAGCATGTCCTTGAGATGGATGCCCATCTCTTCCATGCCCTGCCCCGACAGCACCTCGATCATCGGGATCGTCTGCTGCTGGGTCTCGAGCTCGATCATGCGCTCATCCAGACGTCCGGCGCGCAGCTGTGAGCGCAGCTTCTCGAGGGTGGTTTCGCGCGAGGCGCCCGGGCTCACCTGCTCGAGCGAAGCGCTGCCGAAGGGCTCGGCGCCGGACCGGGGCAGCAACAGCTCGAGGAGCCGATCCTCGGCCAGCCGCTCGGCCTTCTCCTGCACCTGTGCCATCAGCTCGGCCTTCACCATGTTGACGCCGAGCTCCGTGAGATCCCGGATCATCGATTCGACGTCGCGCCCAACGTAGCCGACCTCCGTGTACTTGGACGCCTCGACCTTCACGAACGGCGCCTGCGCCAGCCGCGAGAGCCGTCGCGCGATCTCGGTCTTTCCCACGCCGGTGGGGCCGATCATGATGATGTTCTTCGGTGCGACTTCGTCGCGCAGCTCGGGCGGCAGATTCTGGCGCCGCCAGCGGTTGCGCAGCGCGATCGCCACGGCACGCTTGGCCTTGGCCTGGCCGACGATATAGCGATCCAGCTCGGCGACGATCTGTACCGGCGTGAGACTGCCGCTGGTGTGGCTCACAGCAACTCCACCGTGATCTGATCGTTCGTGTAGATGCAGATCGTGGCGGCCACTCGCATGGCTTCGGTCACGATTGCCTTGGCGTCGAGCTCGGAATGCGCGACGAGCGCGCGCGCCGCCGCAAGAGCAAACGGCCCGCCCGAGCCGATGCCGATCAGCCCGTCGTCGGGCTCGATGACGTCACCGGTGCCCGACACGATGAGCGAATGCTCGCGATCGGAGACGGCCAGCAGCGCCTCCAGCCGGCGCAGCACGCGGTCGGTGCGCCAGTCCTTGGCCAGCTCGACCGCCGCGCGCGGAAGGTTGCCGCGGTGCTCCTCCAGCTTGGCCTCGAAGCGCGCGAACAGCGTGAACGCGTCCGCGGCGGCACCGGCGAACCCCGCAAGCACCCGATCGCCGTAGACCTTGCGGACCTTGCGCGCCCCCGCTTTGACCACCGTCTGGCCGATCGTCACCTGACCATCGCCGGCCATGGCGACGTTGCCGCGGTGGCGAACGGACAACACCGTCGTCGCGTGAAACATCGGACTATTGTAGCGGATTTATTTCGCGACGCTTATTGTCGCGGGGAAGCCGAGGCGGCGGCACGAGGATGCGCGGCCTCGTACGTCTTCAACAGCTGCGCCATGCTCACGTGCGTGTAGCGCTGCGTCGTGGACAGCCGGCTGTGCCCGAGCAGCTCCTGGATCACGCGCAGGTCCGCGCCGCGATCGAGGAGGTGGGTCGCGAAGGTATGGCGCAGCGTGTGCGGGCTCACGCGTCGCGTGACGCCTGCCGCGCGTGCGGCGCGACGGACGAGCGTGTGGATCGAGCGCACGGAGAGTCGACCGCCGCGCTGATTGACGAAGACCGCTCCGCGCGCCGTCGCGCGCCGACCGAGGTAGGCGTCCAGCGCCCGTGCGGCCGGCGCGCCGTAGGGCACCATGCGCTCTTTGCCGCCTTTGCCGAGCACGCGCACGGTCCGGGCTTCGCGGTCGACCGCGTCGAGGTCGAGGCTGGCCAGCTCGGACACGCGCAGCCCCGTTGCATACAGCATCTCGAGCACGGCAACGTCGCGGTCGCGCGTGTCGCCGGCGAGCCCCCGTCCATCCACGACAGCGTTCGCCTCGTCGGTAGGCAAGAACGTGACGAGCTTTCGGGACGGCCGCGGCGCCCGCACGTCGCGTCCGGGATTGCGCCGCACGACTCCACGTCGCGCGAGAAAGCGGTAGAGGCTTCGAACCGCGGCCAGCTTGCGTGTGAGGGAGACGGGATCGAGCCCGCGCGCGTGAAGCGCCGCGAGCCAGGCCCGCACATCCCGGCTCGTGGCGGCGATGACAACGCGTTGATCGATGGGGGCCGCCGCGCCGTTACGGCTGGGCGGAGTCATGAAGCCGATCCAATCGTCGAGGTCGCGGCGGTACGCGCGAACGGTGTGCGGCGAGCCGTGCCTTTCGACTTCGAGATGGCGCAGGAACGCCGTCACCGGCTCCCTCATGCGACGGTGATCTCGGCCTCCTGCTTGTAGTCGCAGCCCTCGCGCGGGCAGGTGCGCACCTGACGGCCCTTGGCGACCCGCTCCGTGAGGAACGGCGCTTCGCACTTGGGGCACGGCTCGTTGATCGGCCGCTGCCACACGACGAACTTGCAGTTCGGATACGCCGAGCAGCCGAAGAACGTGCGGCCCTTCTTCGATCGGCGCTCCACCAGCTCGCCGCTGCAGCCGGGCTCCAGGCACTTGATGCCCAGCGTGACCGGCTTGGTGGTCTTGCATTCGGGATAGCCGGAGCACGCGATGAATTTGCCGAAGCGGCCGTGCTTGATCACCATCGGCTTGCCACACGTCGGGCAGATCTCGTCGGTCGGCTGATCCTCGGCACGCTCGACGCCGTTGAGGTTTCGCGTGTAGCGGCACTCGGGATAACCCGAGCAGCCGAGGAACTTGCCCATCCGGCCCCAGCGCTCGAGCAGCGGCTCGCCGCACTCTGGGCACGCTTCCCCGGTTTCCTCGCCCTTCTTGACGTTGCGCATGTCCTTTTTGGCCGCGGCGAGGTCACGCTTGAACGGCTCGTAGAAGTCCTTGACGGTCTCCACCCAGGACATCTGCCCTTCTTCGACCTTGTCGAGCTCTTCCTCCATCTGCGCGGTGAACTCGACGTTCATGATGTCGGCGAAGAACGGCGTGAGGAGGTCCGTGACCTCCTTGCCGAGATCCGTGGGGAACAGCGTCCGGCGCTCGCGCCGCACGTACCCGCGATCGTTGATGATCGTGCTGAGGATCGACGCGTACGTCGAGGGCCGGCCGATGCCGAGTTCCTCCAGCGCCTTGATCAGCGACGCCTCGGTGTATCGCGGCGGCGGCTGCGTGAAGTGCTGGCGCGGGTCGAGCGTGATCAGGCGCAGCGTCTCGCCCTCGGTGACCTCGGGCATCGGACGCTCGGTCTCGTCCTCGACGACGTCGTCCTCCTCGCGGCTCTCGACGTAGACCGCCGTGAAGCCCTTGAACTTCAGCGTCTGGCCCTGCGCCCGGAACAGACAGTCGCTCGCGTCGATGTCAGCGGCGACCGTGTCGTACACCGCGGGCATGAGCTGGCTGGCCAGGAACCGCTCCCAGATCAGCCGGTAGAGCGCGAGCTGATCCTTGGTGAGGAAACGCGCCATGGACTTCGGATCGCGCGCCACGTCAGACGGTCGGATCGCCTCGTGCGCCTCCTGCGCGCTGCCACGCGACTTGTACGTCGGCGGCGCGTCGGGCAGGTATTCCGCGCCGAGGCGCTCGGTCGCCCAGCGTCGCGCCTCCGCCTGCGCCTCCTGCGCGATGCGTACGGAGTCGGTCCGCATGTACGTGATGAGACCGACGGCGCCTTCCTCGCCGAGCTCCACACCCTCGTAGAGCTGCTGGGCCACGGTCATCGTCTTCTTCGCGGAGAATCCGAGCTTGCGGCCCGCATCCTGCTGCAGCGTCGACGTGATGAATGGCGGCGCCGGATTGCGGCGTCGCTCGCCGCGCGTGACGGACCGAACGATGAACGGCCGTCCCTCCAACGCGGCCATGAGCGCCCGCGTGTCGGCCTCGTTGACGAGCGCGGCCTTCTCGTCGCGCACCTCGCGCAGCGTGGCCTCGAATTGCGGCAGGCGCTTGCCGGCGAGCGTCGCGTGAAGCGACCAGTACTCGACCGGAACGAAGACCTCGATCTCGCGCTCGCGATCCACGATGAGGCGCACGGCCACCGACTGCACGCGGCCCGCGGACAGGCCGCGGCGCACCTTTTCCCAGAGCAGCGGCGAGAGGCTGTAGCCGACCAGGCGATCGAGGACGCGGCGTGCCTGCTGAGCGTCCACCTTGTGCATGTCGATCTTGCCGGGCTTGGTGAACGCGGCCTTGACCGCGCGCTCGGTGATTTCGTTGAAGGTGATGCGGTAGATCTTTTTCTTGTCGACCGGCAGCTCCTGAGCCAGGTGCCAGCCGATCGCCTCGCCCTCGCGGTCCGGGTCCGTGGCCACATAGAGCGCCTCGGACTTCTCGGCCGCCTTCTTGAGCTCGTCGAGCACCTTCTTCTTGGTCGGCGAGATCACGTACTTCGGCTTGAAGTTCTTTTTCGGGTCCACGCCGAGCTGCGACTTCGGCAGATCACGCACGTGCCCCATCGAGGCCTTCACGATGAATTTCGAGTCCAGATATTTCTGGATCGTCTTCACCTTCGTCGGGGACTCGACGACCACCAGCGACTTCGCCACGGCTAGGCTCCCTCCGACCGCGCGGCGACCGCGATCCACCGTTGGCCGCCGAGCTGACGGGCCCACCCGCCCAGCTCGAGGCTCGTGAGGATCGCGCCGACACGCGCGGCGTCCATCCCCGCCCGAGCGATCAGTCGCTCGATATGTTGCGCCTCATCCCGCATCAACAATCGCAGCATCCGCTCCTCATCGGTTCCTTTTGACGGCGGCGCCGCGTCGATCGTTGCCACGACAGTGTCACGCACGCGACGACGCCACACATTTGGTAATTCTTGCACGATGTCCGTCCACGTCTCCACAAGTCTAGCACCGTCCCGCAGAAGCCTATGGACACCGACGCTGGTGGGTGAAGTGATTTTGCCAGGCACGGCGTACACTTCGCGCCCGAGATCGGCGGCAAAACCGGCGGTGGACAAGGTACCGCTTCGCTCCGCAGCTTCCACCACCACGACGCCCAGCACGAGCGCGGCGAGCGTGCGATTGCGCGTCGGAAAATGGTACGGCAGCGGCGCCATACCCGGAGGAAATTGCGTGACGAGCGCGCCGCGGGCGCTGACCTCGTCGGCGAGTCGCCGGTTCTCCGGCGGGTACGTGACGTCGATGCCGCAGCCGAGCACGGCGATCGTACGTCCGCCCGCCTCGAGCGCCGCCCGGTGTGCGACCGAATCGATGCCGCGCGCGAAGCCGCTCACGATCGTCACCCCGCGCGCGGCAAGATCCCGAGCGAGCACGGCCGCCACCTCGAGGCCGTACGCCGTTGCCCGGCGCGAGCCGACGATCGCGATCGCCAGGGCATCGTTCTCCTCGAGCGCGCCGCGCACCCACAATTCGGGTGCAGGGCTGAGCTCCGCCAGTCGTTGGGGATAGCGCGGATCGTCGGGCATCAGATGCTCGGCCACGGTGGTCACGGCGCCGCGAGTGTGACGCTCGTCTCGCAGCAGGGTCAACGCCTCTGCAGAGATACGCTAGGTTCTGCAAGCCCACTATAAAGGAAGCAAAAAAAACGCGGATTGGCCTCGAGGATTGTCAGACCGACTACCCGCTAACTTCCCTCAATACAATCACTTCCACATCCTCACCTGCCGCGACTGCCGTGTCGCCAGCCAGCACTGCGAGGCCATCGGCCGACACCATGGAGCGGAGAATTCCCGAACCCTGATCTCCGGTCAGCCGGGCTTTCCAGCGGTCTGCGGCCGGCTCCAGCATCACTCTCAGATACCCGCGCCGGCTGCCGCGGTTCACGATGGGCGTGACTGCCGTCGCTCGGATGCGCGGCCGCGAGATCGCTCGGCGTCCCTGCATCGTGAGGATCATCGGGCGAACAAACAGCTCGAACGTCACCATTGCGGACACCGGATTGCCGGGCAAACCGAATACGGGACGACCCGCGAGAGAGCCGAACGTGATCGGCTTACCCGGCCGCATGTCGACCTTCCAGAGATGAAGGTCCGCACCCGCATTCACGAGCGCCTCGCGAACCAGGTCGAGCTCGCCGACGGACACCCCCGCCGACGTGACGAGCACATCGGCTTCCCTGCCGCGCGTGATGCGCTCGGCGATGACCTCGAGGCGGTCAGGGGCGACCCCGAGGTTGAGGGGCAGGCCACCCGATTCGGTGATCTGAGCCATGAGCGAATACGTATTCGAGTTCGGAATCTGCGCGGGCGTCGGCTCGGTGCCCAGGTCCGCGAGCTCGTTGCCGGTGGACAGCACCGCCACCCGTGGCCGACGCCCCACAGCAACGTGAGTGCGACCGAGCGTCGCAAGCAGACCGATTTCCGCTGCGCCGATCGCACGCCCGGGCTCGAGGACGAGATCGCCCTCGCGCACGTCCTCGCCGGCCGGCCGCACGAACGCCCCCGCCTCCACCGTGGCGCTGAGCGCGATCACACCGTCATGCGCGTCGACGTCCTCTTGCGGCACCACCGCATCCGCGCCGGACGGCATCGGGGCGCCGGTGAAGATGCGCGTCGCCTCGCCGGCGCCGACCGTGCGTGTCGGCAAGCTGCCGGCGATGACGCGATCGATGACCCTGAGCGTCGCGGCAGGACGCGTGTCGATCGCACGGACGGCATAGCCGTCCATCGAGGAGTTCGGCCAGGGCGGGATGCGGCGCGTGGACCGGAGGGGCTCGGCGAGCACGCGGCCGAGCGCGGCGAGGATGTCCACGCGCTCGGTCGGCAACGGGCGCGCACGTCCCAGGATTTCAGCCTGCGCCTGTTCTACGGACAGCATGCGCGAAGTGTACTACGCGGGATGCCGCAACTTAGAGGAGCGCCACGGCTTTGCCGGGGCGCGCCGAACGTTGGGGGTTTGGGGGCCATCTCGGGGCCCCCAACTGAATCAGTGGCTCGGGTGCGGGAGATTGAAGACCGGGCGAACGCGCTGCATGTATACACGCCGGCTCAGCATAAAGAGCGCGAGGAATCCCAGGGTGACGAGCAGGTCACGCACGCCGAACGGGAGACGGCTCTGGGCCGACACGGATGGGAACACGACGAAGACGCGCTCGAGGAAGATGGCGACGAGGCCCATCACCGCGACGATCACGAGCGGCCCGTGACGCTGCGGCGGCCTCCCGGTGAGGCGCTTGACGAGATACGAGAACGGAATGAGCCAGCCCAAGGCGAAGATCACCCAGGCGAGCGTCCCCCACGGCTGCAGGAAAAAGCGATGGAGGAAGAACCGCGTCTCCACCGGCACGTTGCCGTACCAGATCACGAGGTACTGCGACCAGAAGAAATACATCCACATGATCGACATCGCGAACTGCAGCTTCGCCACGTCTTGGACGGCGGCCGGCGGGATCGCGGCATGCCCGCGTGCATTCGCGCGGACGGCGAGAATGGCGAGCAGGCAGAACGCCGTGTAGAGCGAGCTGACCGCGAAGTAGCCGCCGAAGAGGCCGCTGTACCAGTGTGGGTCGAGCGACATCAGCAGATCGAAGCCCCACAGCGAGACCGTAACGACCCACAGGAAGAGCAGGAGCGTCGCCAGGCGGTTGCGATGCACGCGCACGCGCTCGTCCCCCGGCGGCACGCTGTCGCGCAGGATCGCCGCCGCGAAGGCGAAGCAGACGAGAAAGAGCACCGCGGCCAGAACCAGCGTCCGTCCGAAGAAGAACGTGGTGTTGAGCCACGCCGCCTTCACCGGAATCGGATGCAGCACCCACGAGTAGAGCACGGCGCGTCCGGGAAATAGCAGGAGCAGCAGCACGAACGACACAGGCAGGAAGCCGACGGTCGTTACGGCGAGCCGCCGTACGCTCGGTGACCAGCGCGCCTCCGTCAGCTGCATCATCGCTGCGATCGCTGGGCCCGTCACCGCCAGTGCCGACCAGAACACGAGATTGACGAGATAAATCGACCATGTTGCCGGCGCGTCCGCCGAGCGCGCCCCGAGCAGGAACGCGACGGCCCCGATCCCCGCGAGCACGCCCCAGACGGGCGTCATGGCTTGGCCGCCGCACGCCTCGCCGCACCGCCCGGCGCGAGCGAACGCAGATAATTAACGATGTGCCACGCCTCTTGCGACGATAGCGCCTCACCGTAGGCGGGCATGACCGCGCCCCCGACGACGATGTAGCTGTGCCAGTAGCCGTCGGTGCGTTGCCGCTGCAGATCGGCGTTGGTGAGATCGGGCGGCGGAATGAACTTCGTCGCGACGGGCCCCGACACGCCGCCCTTGGCCTCGGGCCCATGGCACGGCGTGCAGAACGTCGCGAACCGCTCACGCCCGATCGCGATCGATTCAGCCGAGGACTTCACGGGGTTCGGCATTTTCGCGGCGACGTCCCGCTGCTCCTTCGGAATGATCGCCTCGCCGCCGCGTGGAACGACGCCCGCGGGCATGGCGAACACGCGCTCGCCGGCCACGATGCGCTGCGTCTGTGTCATGTCGTGCATCCATCGATACCCGATGATCACCGCCATGAGGCCGGCGGCGGCGCCGATGCATCCGAGGACGAGAATGAAGACGTACTTCACGCGCGGACCTCGTCGGCGCCCGCGGCGCGGAGAATGTCACGCACCGAGGAGCCGCGGCCAGGCGTGCAGTGCACGGCGACGCCGAATCGGTCGTTCGTGAAGCGTGGATCGAAGCTCGACGATCTGCGGAACCGCGGCAGCCGTGCCAGCGCGACCATGCCGATCACCGTCGCCACACCACCGAACAGGACCATCATCTCGAACATGATCACGACATAGGGCGGACTCACCGGTAGCCCGATCGGCGGCTTGCCGCCGACGTACAGACCCCACTGCAGCGACGTCCATGCGGTGAGGATCCACGCCGAGGCGAGCCCGACGACGCCGCCGAGGAGCGCGAAGATCCGCACGCGGCTGACCGGACGGTCACGCTCGAGGACGTCCTCGATCTCGTGCACCGGTACGGGCGTGTAAACCGTGAGGTCGTGATAGCCCTTCGCGCGAAGCTCTTCCAGCGCGCGCACGGTCGTGTCGACGTAGGCGAAGACGCCCACGACGGTCTCAGTGGTGGCTGCCATGCGCCGCGTCTTTCATCGGAGGGGGCAGGGTTTCCTTCACCTCGACCACCGAGAGCGAAGGCATCACCTTGATGAACGACAGGAAGAGCAGGAAGAACCACGCGAAGCTGCCGATGATGATTGTCGAGTCGGTCACCGTCGGCACATAGATGCCCCAGGTATACGGATAGAAGTCGTGCCCGAGCGACGGCACGATGATGTTGAAGCGCTCGAACCACATCCCGATGAGCACCAGAATCGAGACGATGTAGAGGATCACCGGGCTGGTGCGCGCGGGCTTCCAGAACAGGATGAGAGGCGCCACGCAGTTGCAGATGTACATGGTGGCCAGCGCCCAGGCGTAGCTTCTCGTGAGCCGCCAGAACAGCGACGCCTTCTCGATGTGGTCGCCGCTGTACCACGAGGTGAACAGCTCGCACACGTAGAAATATGCGAGCACGAGGCTGGTCACGAGCACGAGCTTGGCCATCATGTCGAGATGTCGATCGGTGACGTAGGCCTCGAGCCGGAAGAAGTAGCGCATCGGCAGCACCAGCACAAGGACCATGGCGAAGCCCGAGAAGATCGCGCCGTTGACGAAGAACGGTGCGAACAGCGTCGAGTGCCAGCCGGGAACGAGCGCCATCGCGAAGTCCCACGACACCACGCTGTGCACCGAGAGCACGAGCGGGGTGGCGAAGGCCGCGAGCAGCCCATAAGCCCGGCGGTAGTGTCGCCACTGGCCGTCGGAGCCTTCCCAGCCCAGAGCGAGCATCGCGTAGATGCGCCGCCGCCAGCCGGTCGACCCATCGCGCAGGGCCGCGATGTCCGGCACGAGCCCGACGATGAAAAACACGGTGCTGATCGACAGGTACGTCGAGATGGCGAACACGTCCCACACGAGGGGCGATTTGAAGTTCGGCCACAGGTAGCGCTGGTTTGGGTATGGCAGCAGGAAGTAGGCGAACCACATGCGCCCGGCGTGGATCAGGGGAAACAGGCCCGCGGTCATGACCGCGAAGATCGTCATCGCCTCGGCGGCGCGATAGATCGACGTGCGCCAGCGCGCGCGGAACAGGTACAGGACCGCGGAGATCAGCGTCCCCGCGTGGCCGATACCGATCCAGAACACGAACGTCGTGATGTACATCGCCCACATCTGCGGCGTACGCTTGCCGGCGGCCCCCATGCCGACGAAGATCTGGTACCCCCACGCGAGGAAGAAGCACGTGAGCAGCAGCCCGACGATGCACATCCACGCGAAGTAGAGGCTCCCCGGCGTCCGCAGTGTCGCCAGGACGTCACGATTGACGTCACCATAGGTCGGCGTGACCGGTGTCCCCGCCGGTGTCACATGGCGCTCGCCGGTGATCGTGCTCATGCGTGACCCTTGGCCCGCGGCGCGGGCCCGCCCTGCTCACGGACCACTTTCGACAGGTAGGTGACACCCGGCCGTGTCCCGATCTCGTCCAGCACCGAATACGCCCGGGGCGAGGCTTTCAGCTTCGACACCGCGCTGTTGTCGTCTCGCTGATTGCCGAACGTGATCGCCTGAGTCGGGCACGTCTGCTGGCACGCCGTCTGGATGTCACCGTCGCGCACGGGACGCTTGGCGTCGCGATGCGCGTGATCCTTTCCGGCCATGATGCGCTGGATGCACATCGTGCACTTTTCCATCACGCCGAGCTGGCGCACGGTGACGTCGGGATTGAGCTGGACGTCGAGCGGCTCGGGGAAGTCGTAGTTGTACCAGTTGAAGCGTCGCACGTGATACGGGCAGTTGTTGCCACAGTACCGGGTGCCCACGCAGCGGTTGTAGACCTGCCCGTTCAGGCCTTCGTCCGTGTGATAGGCCGCGAACACGGGACACACCGGCTCGCACGGCGCGACCTCGCAGTGCTGGCAGAACATCGGCATGAAGAAGCTCGGCGCCTCGTTCTGCTTACCGTCCTGGAACCAGCGCTCGACGCGCAGCCAGTGAACCTGTCGCCCGTACGCGGCCTCCGCCTTGCCGACGACCGGCACGTTGTTCTCGGCGATGCACGCGACCACACAGGCCCCGCACCCGAGACAGGCGTCGACATCCACCGCCATGCCCCAGCGATAGCCGGCATAGCGCTGGCTGGAGTACATCGAGATCGCCTCGTGAGCCTCGGTGCGCCCGCGCAGCGCTTCCTCGCGCGCTGTGTTCAGACCGACGTGACGCGCCAGCTCGCGGTGATCCTGATCGAACGTCGCCTGTAAGATCGCCAGCGGCCGCCGCGCGCCGGTCTTCGCGAGCGTAACGCGCACCCCGAGATACTGCACGCCGCCGCCGAGCGCCTCGGGCGCTGCCGACAGCAGCGCGACGGGGTTCTGCGTCGTCGCAGGATTGCCCACGTAGCGGGGCACGTGGTAGGGCGCATACCGGTGACCGATCGGGATGGCGACGGCCTTGGGATGCAGCGACGGTGTCGGATAGGCCGCGAGCTCGATCGCGCCGTGCGGCGACGTCACACGCACGACGTCGCCGGCCGCGATGCCGAGCGCGTTCGCCGTCTCCGTCGCGATCTCAACCCAGGCGTCCCAGGCCACCGACGTGATCGGGTCCGGCGCTTCCTGCAGCCACGCGCGTGAGGCGCCCCGACCGTCGTACATCCGCAGCGATGGGTATGCGAGCAGCGCGTATCCGCCGGCGTCGCCCTCGAGTTTCGCGGGCGCCACAGTCACCGCCTGCGCCCTGGCGCCGCCGACCGCCGCGGTCGGCACGTCGCGCCACACGCCGCCCTGGCGCTGCGCAGTCGCGAGATCGCCTTTGACCAGAGGCTCCCACGCTTGCTTGAGATACGGCTCGAAGCTCCCCCAGGGCAGCGGGCCCTTGCCCTCCTCGGTGCCCAGGACCGTACGCGCCACGCTCAGCAGCACGTCGCCGATGGGACGTGAATCGCGGATCGGCTTCATCGTCGGCTGCATGAGACCGATGACGCCTTCGCGCGGGGAGTAGTCGCCCCACGACTCGAGCCAGTGCGTATCGGGCAGGACGAGGTGGGCCAGCGCCGTCGTCTCATCGGGCTGATTCGCGAACGACACGACGAACGGCACCTTGCGAATCGCCTCCGCCGCCTTGAGTCCGCCGGGCAGCGTGAACGCTGGGTTCACGCCGGGACCGAGCAGAAGCACCTCGATCTCCCCGGCCCCCATGGCCTGCACCAGCTTTGACACCTCGGCGTACGGCGTCGCCTTGCCGTATGCCCAGTCCGCACCGAATCGCACCGTCTTGCCGACGTTGCCGAGCGTGGCGTTGAGGAGCGAGACGACGTACTGCAGCGCCGTCGCATCCGGTCCGCTGCCCGCGGCACCGCCTGCGATGACGAGACTGGGCTTGGCGCGCGTGAGCATGCTTGCCAGGCGCGTCAGCGTCTCGTGGGGCACGCCGCTCTGCTCGGCGACCTGCTTGGGATCCACCGGCCCGACCGCCGACGCCGACCCGCGATCACCGCCCTCGCCACCGATCAGCTTGAGGAGCGCGGCGGCGACCATGAGCTCGGTGCCGGGCGCGTTGCGGACCCACTCGTCCGCGTTCGCCGCCGTTACCGACTGACGTGGCTCGACGTGAACGTAGGTCCCCGTTCGGCCCTCACGAAACGCGTGCATCCGCGCGAAGCCCGCCGGCAGCGAGACGTTGTTGATCCACGTCTCCACCCAGTCGGCGCCGAAGTTCAGGATGACCTGCGCGTCCTCGAACGCGTAATACGGCACGGCTTCGCGTCCGAAGGCGGCGCGGTTGCCGGCTCGGATGGCCTCGTGACCGAACGGCTCGAAGGCCACGCGCGGGCGCGCACCGAGCGCCTGCGTCCAGCGGTCCATCAACACGCCCAGGCTGCCCGTCTCGAGCTGCGTGACGAGCGCGATGCCCCGTCCCTTGCCTGCGCCGCGCGCCGCCGTGACCTTGTCGGAGAGCGCCTTCAGCGCGTCGTCCCAGCTCAGCGACTTCAGCAGTGCGCCCTCGCGTCGCTGCGGCCCGTTGAAGCGATCGGGATGATAGAGGCCCTGCAATCCGGCCTGGCCGCGGATGCACAGACCGCCGCGATTCACGGGATGATCCGGATTGCCCTCGAGCTTCACGACGCGGCCGTCACGATTGCGAGCAAGCACGCCGCATCCGGCCGGGCACTCACGGCAGACCGTCGCGAACCACGACGCGACACCAGGCACCATCTGCTCGTTCGGTACGACCAGCGGCAGGATGCTTTCCGTCGCCTGTTGACAGCCGCCGGCGGCGGCGGCCGCGCCGGTGGAGGCGATGATCTTGAAGAAGTCCCGTCGTTTCATAGAGCCATTTCAGGCTGCCATCAATGATGACACGCGACGCAGTCGAGCGGCGCGTGGGCGTTCCGCGTGGCGTTCTGCTCGCGGTGGCAGTCGATGCACCACCCCATCGACAGCGGCGGCGGCGCGGGGCGAAAGCCGGCCACGTTGAGCAGGTCGTTCGTGAGTGTCGGTCCGGTACGCGCCGATACGGTGGTCATCGTCTCCACAGCGCCGTGGCACGTCTGGCACTTCACGCCGAACTGCACGTGCGCCTTGTGCGGGAAATAGGTGAACTCCGGCAGCTTGTACACGCGGGTCCACGGGATGGGCTGCGACTTCGCGCCGTACTCCGTCAGCTTCTGGATCTCCGGCTTGTCGGTTGCGACGATCTTGTGGCAGCCGAGACAGCGCTGCACCGACGGCAGCCCCGCGTACTCCGAGCGGCGCGCGTCCGCGTGGCAGTACTGACAATCGATCTTGTACGTCTGCACGTGCGTGTTGTGCGGAAAGTTGATCGGCTGGGACGACGGCCGGGCGGCGGCGGCGGGCTGGCGACTCCACGACGACACCGCGAGGAAGATGAGCACCGCGAGGAGAACGCTCCCCAGCGCGCCCACGCCCGCCTTCGTCGTCATCGACAGTCGCACGCCCTCCCGAAAAGCGACCTGGATTGCTCGTGAATATATACACGAGCCGTCGGCGTTCGTCTAGCGGATTTGGCCGCTCAGACGGCGGCGCCGATCGCATTCGCGGCGGCGCGCGCGGCGTGCTCGAGGTCGTCGTCGGTATGCGCGAGCGAGACGAACGCGGCCTCGAACTGCGAGGGCGCCAGATAGACGCCGCGATCGAGCATGCCGTGATAGAAGCGCGCGTAACGGGCCGTGTCCGCCGTTTTCGCCTCGGCGTAGTCGCGCACCGGTCCCGCACAGAAAAAGCCGGTGAGCATCGAGCCGACGCGATTGACCGTCAGCGGCAGGCCCGCCTTGTCCGCGGCGTCGCGCAGCCCGCGTTGCAGCTGCGCGCCGAGCGCGTCGAGACGGGCGTAGGCCTTGCGATCCTCCAGCGCCTTCAACGTGGCGAGCCCTGCCGCGACCGCCAGCGGATTGCCGGACAGCGTGCCGGCCTGATACACCGCTCCGAGCGGCGCCACCTGGTCCATCACATCGCGCCCCCCGCCGTAGGCGCCGACGGGGAGGCCGCCGCCGATGATCTTGCCGAGGCACGTCAGGTCGGGTCGGACGCCGTACAGCTCCTGCGCACCTCCGTACGCCACGCGGAAGCCGGTGATGACCTCGTCGAAAATCAGCAGCGCACCGTGCTGTGTGGTGATTTCCCGCAGCGCGGCCAGGAAGTTCGGCGCGGGCGGCACCACGCCCATGTTGCCCGCGACCGGCTCCACGATGAGCGCGGCGATGTCTGAGCCCCGCGCGGCGAAGAGGTCCCTGACGGCGCCCACGTCGTTGAACGGCAGCGTCAGTGTGAGCGCGGCGAGCGCCGGCGGTACACCGCGGCTGTCGGGAATGCCAAACGTGGCGCCACCGGAGCCCGCTTTCACCAGCAGGCTGTCGGCGTGTCCGTGATAGCAGCCGTCGAACTTCACGAGCAAGTCGCGTCCCGTCGCGCCGCGCGCGACGCGGATCGCACTCATGGCCGCCTCGGTGCCCGACGAGACCAGGCGCACCATCTCCATCGACGGGTAGGCGGCCGCGATCCGAGCCGCGAGCTCGCCTTCGGCCGCCGTCGGCGCTCCGTAGCTGGTGCCGCGCTGCGCGGCCGTGGTCACCGCATCCACCACGGCGCGCGGGGCGTGGCCGAGGACGAGAGGACCCCATGAGCCCACGAAGTCGATGTAGGCGCGGCCGTCCTCGTCCCACAGCCGCGCGCCCTCCGCGCGGGCCACGAACCGCGGCTCGCCGCCGACCGAACGGAACGCGCGTACGGGACTATTGACGCCGCCCGGAATGCGGCGCTCGGCGGCCGCAAGCAGCCGGCGAGACGCGCTCGGTTCCTTCGCGTCCAGATCGCCGTCGTCCGCGCGCTCGAACACGCGCCGGTCGGCATTCCATTGGTACGCGGCGAGCGCTCGCACCTCGCGGCCGACCACCGACACGACGAGATACGTGGCCCCGGGATACGCGAGCTCTCCCTTGATCAGCGCCTGCGCTCGATCCGTCTCGGAAAAATACGCGCCGGCGTTGGGGTGCGAATGATAGATCACGGCGAACGCGAACCCTTCGTCGACGAGCCGATTGAGCCTGAGCGCGTCGAGCGGGTCCATATAGTAGGCATTGCGCGCCGTCCGCGGAAACGTCATCGGGTCGCGCGCGTGCATCTGGTCCTGCACGTTGCGGCACGGCATGTGGCGGCGTTCCGTGCCGCGGACGAGGATGACGCCACAGCACTCGTTCGGGTATTCGGCGACTGCCTGGCGTTTGATGGATGCTAGCTCTTCGGCGGTGATCAGCATGCGCCGCCCGCCAGCGCCGGGATGATCGCCACTTCGTCGCCGTCCTTCAACGGCGTACCGAGACCCTCGATCGCCTCGCTGTTGACATAGATCGAAACGTGCCGGTGCAGCTCGCCGGTCTCGCTGCGCACGAGGCCTTTGAGCCCTACGTGGGCGGCCTCCAGCTCCTCGAGCATCGCGCGCACGTCCTTGGCGCGGACCTCGACCCGATCGCGATTACCCGTGGCGCGGCGGAACGGCGTGGGAATGTACACGGTGACGGCCATGACCGATGGGACCCTCCTACCCCAGACTCAAGTAACGCTCTCCGGTGTCGGGCAGCACAGTCAGGACGAGCTGC
>DAIRVP010000115.1:0-17130 GCA_036802765.1 Candidatus Rokuibacteriota bacterium | reverse complement strand
CGATCGAGCCGGGCGGCCGCGTCGGCGTGCCCTTGAACAGCATGTGCTCGAGGTAATGCGACAGGCCGAGCTCGGCCGGCGCCTCGTCGCGTCCACCGACGCGCAGCCAGAGCTGCACCGCCACGACATCGCTCGCACGCTGCTCCTGGCTGATCAGGACGACACCGTTGGACAGCACCTGACGCGTCGGCGTCGCGGCGGCCGGCGCCCGCGGTGTCGTTGCCGTCGTCGTCGTCACGCAGCCGGCGAGGAGCAGCAGGAAGACAGCCAGGAGGCGCGCGCCCGGCCGCGATGGCCGGCCGACGGTCGAGTCCATGGGCGCGGAGCGTAGCAGATCGGCGCGCCGCCTGGCGAATCGGCGTCCGCCGTCCCATGCGCGGACGCCGAGCAGCACCGCGAGGATGGCCGCGTACACCCAGGGATCGGGCCGGACCTTCTTGGCGAGCCAGATGAAGTGCACGCAGCCGGCGATCGCGGCCACGTAGACGATTCGATGTAGCTGCCGCCAGCGCGCGGCCCCCAGGCGTTTGATGGCGCCGGTCGTCGACGTCACGGCGAGCGGCACGAGCAGCGTGAACGCGAGCATCCCGACCGTGATGTATGGCCGCTTCACGATATCGGCGCCCATCTCGTGCCAGTCGAAGAAATGGTCGAGCACGACCCACACGCTCAGGTGTAGACAGACGTAAAAGAACGCGAACAGTCCGAGCAGCCGTCGGAACGGCATCTGCCAACCCCAGCCGAACAGAATCCGCAGCGGCGTGAGCGCCAGGCTCAGCAGCAGCAGACGCAGCGTGGTCTGGCCCAGCTCGTTCGTGACGTACGAGATGGGATTCGCGGTGAGATCGCCCGTCCAGAACCCGTAGAGGAGCTTTGCCAGCGGTGTCAGGCACGCGATCCAGACGGCCGCCTTGAGCGCGACGCGAGCATGCCGGGACACGGACGTCAGTAGTTCTTCTTCAGATCCATCCCCGTGTACAGAGACGCGACCTGGTCCGCGTACCCGTTGAACATGAGCGTCTTGCGGCGCCGGAAGTCTCCGATGCGTCGCTCGGTGGCCTGGCTCCAGCGTGGGTGATCGACCGTGGGGTTGACGTTGGAGTAAAAGCCGTATTCCTGCGGCGCCGCCTTGTTCCACGCCGTCTTCGGCTCGTCGTCGGTGAGCCGGATGCGGACGATGGACTTCGCGCTCTTGAAGCCGTATTTCCACGGAATGACCACCCTCACGGGCGCGCCGTTCTGGTTGGGTAGCGCCTTGCCGTACATCCCCACGGTCAGCAGCGTGAGCGGATGCATAGCTTCGTCGAGACGCAGCCCCTCCGTGTAGGGCCAGTCGAGCCCGCCGCCGAGGCCGAAGAGTCCCGGCTTCTGCGCCGGAAACTGCTCGGGATCCTTCAGCGTAGTGAACTCGACGTACTTGGCCTTGCTCGTCGGCTCCGCGCGCTTGAGCAGCGCGGCAAGCGGATAGCCGATCCACGGGATGACCATCGACCAGCCTTCGACACAGCGCAACGCATAGATGCGCTCTTCGAGCGGCGCGGCCTTGAGCACCTCGTCGATGTCCAGCCGCTGCGGCTTGGCGACGAGCCCGTCCACGACCACGGACCAGGGGCGCGGCCGAAGCGAGGCGGCGTGGCGCACGGGGTCACCCTTGTCGGTGCCGAACTCGTAGAAGTTGTTGTACGTCGTCGCGCTCTCGTACTTCGTCGGCGGATCGTCCAGGCGGAACTTGGGATTCGGCGTGGCCGCAAGCGCCGCCGGCTCGGGCGGAGCGGCCGCTTCGGCGGCGGCGCCGGTCACGAAGAGGGCGGCGGCGCCGACCATGAACGCGCGGCGATTGAGATAGATCGGCTCCGGCGTGACGTCCGAATACTTCAGCCTCATCGCGATCCCCCTCTCCAGATTCTCACGGCGCGACGAACTTGTAACCGTGACCATGCACCGTCTCGATCCACACCGGCCGGTCCGGGTCGTGCTCGAGCTTGCGACGCAACCGCAACACGTGGGTGTCGACCGTGCGCGTGGTCGGGAACCGTTCGTAGCCCCACACCTCGTCCAGCAGTCGATCCCGCGTCACCACCTCGCCCCGGTGCTCGACCAGGTATACGAGGAGATCGAACTCCTTGCGGGTGAGGCGGAGCTCGGCCCCTGCCTTGAAGACACGGCGAGCACGCCGATGGATGCGCGCGTCTCCGAACGCGAACTCCTCGAACTTCTGCCGCGGCCCCGGCCGGCGCAGCACGGCACGGACGCGCGCCAGCAGCTCGCGCAAGGCGAACGGCTTGGCGATGTAGTCGTCGGCGCCAAGCTCCAGTCCGCGGACGCGGTCGTCCTCCTCACCGCGCGCGGTCAGCATGATGACCGGGACGTCGATGCCGCGGCGGCGCAGCTCGCGACACACGTCCCAGCCGGAGACCTTCGGCATCATCACGTCGAGCAGCACCAGGTCGGGGCCATCGGCCGCCGCGCGTCGCAGCGCCTCTTCGCCGTCGTAAGCGGCGCTCGTGTCGTAGCCCTCGAAGCGAAGGTTGTCCTGGATGCCGCGCACCATCTCGGGCTCGTCGTCGACGATGAGGATCCTAGGCATCGCCGTGCGCGCCTCTCTCCGCGAGCGGCAGGCGCAGGATGAAGCGGCTGCCCTCGCCGGGTGCACTGACGACGGTCACGCTCCCGCCGTGGGCCTCGGCCACGTGACGCACGAGCGCGAGCCCGACGCCGCTGCCGCGGCGCCCCTGCGTCTCGCTGCGGCCGGCGCGGTAGAACTTGTCGAAGATCCGCACCTGCTCGGCGCGCGGAATGCCGATGCCATGGTCGGCGACGACCAGCACGAGGTCGTCGCCGTCGACGTGGGCCTGCACCGTCAGCACGCGATCCTCCGCGGAGTACTTGATCGCGTTATCCACGAGGTTGGCGAGCGCCTGACCCACGGCCTCTGGATCCATCGGCACTTCGGGCAGATCCGGCGCGATCGTGACCTCGACCTTGAATGCCTGCTGCGCCAGCGGGTACGCGAAGGCCTCCAGGGTTTCGCGGACGAGTGGCTCCACCGCGGTGGGCACGATGTCGTAGCGGCGGCGGCCGCTCTCGATGCGCGAGAAATCCAGCACGTTGTCGATCAGCCGAGACAAGCGCTCCGCCTCGCGCGTGATGACGCGGTAGTATTCCTGGCGCCGCGGCTCGTCCGACACCCGGCCCATCTCCAGCGTCTCGCCGAACATGCGGATGACCGAGAGCGGGGTCTTGAGGTCGTGCGAGACGTTGGCGACGAAGTCGGATTTGAGCCTCGCCATTTCGGTCTCGCGGCGCATGAGCCGCCACGTTACGGCGATGCCGGCCACGATGACGGCACACAGAACGACGAAGGCCGCCATGAAGATGGTGACCTGGCGGCGTACGGCTTCACGCGGCGCGTTTCCGGCTGGCTGATAGACCGCCAGCTGCCAGTTCGGGAGCGCGTCGCGGAAGGCCACCGACAGCAGGCGCTCCGCGCCGTCGAGTGACGCGGGCGCCCACACCGGCCGCCCCTGCTCGTCGACGACCACGAAAATCGTCGCGGACTCCAGCGAGGCCAGTGACGCGGCCAGGACGTCGCGCCGCAGGACATCGGCGTCGTACGCAAAAGCGGCGAGTAGCGTATCGGCCGCGCGCGCGCTCACGGTGACGACGATCCAGCGCTCACCGTCGAGCACGATCGTGCGCCGACCGGGCGCGCCGCGCCCGGCGAGCGCCGCAGCGGCGAGCCGCCGCGCCACGGCGCGATCCGCATCGGAGACCGCGCGCGGATAGAGAATCGCGCCGCGGCTGTCGAGCAGACGGAGCGTGCGGACGAGCGGCTCACCGGCCAGCACGCGATCGAGCGCAGCGGGTTCGACACCGCGCGCGGCCAGCGTCGCTTGCAGCCGCTCGACGAAGCCGTCCTCGACGTGGCGCAGCGTCATCTCCACCTTCTCGGCGGCCATGGTCGCCATATCGCGCGCCTGCTCACGTCGCAGAAGCTCGGCGGACCGCTCCCATTGACGCAGCGATACCCAGCCAAGAATCGCCACGATGACGGCGGGCGCGACGATCGCACCCAGCGCCAACACTGAGAAGCGCACGGAAGGCGACCGCACCCCGATCGTCAGGTCCCTTCGGCGAGCAGACGGCGAATCATCGCCTCCGTCTCCTCATAGGCTCCCTCGCCGATGTGGCGGTAGCGGACGGTGCCGCGCTTGTCGACCAGCACGAGTGTCGGCCAGGCGCGCACGCCGTAACGCTTCCACACGGCGAAGTCGTTGTCCTGCACGACCGCGTATTGGATCTGAAGGTCGCGCACGGCGCCGACGAGCTTGTCGAACGGCTTCTCCCAGCCGAACTCGGGACAGTGCACGCCGACGATCGTCAGACCCTGCGATGCGTATTTCGCGTGCCAGTCCCGCAACTGCGGGATCACGTTCTGGCAGTTGTATCAGCCGAAGGTCCAGAAATCGATGGCGACGACGCGCCCGCGCAAGCCGTCGATCGTCTGCGGCGCGCTGTTGATCCACCGCCCGGCGGTGATTTCGGCCGCAGCCTGGCCGGTGCGCGGTCCCTGGGCGACTGCGAGCGGCGCGCCGGCGCCGAGTGCGAGCAGCGTCAGGACGACGGCGAGCCGCGCGCGCCGACCCATCCTATTTCTTCTCCATCATGGTGTCGCCCTTCTTCATGTCGTCCTTCATCATCGTCTTGTCGCCCATCGTCTTGTCGCCCATCATCTTGTCGCCACTCATCTTATCGCCGCTCGTCATCGTGTCGCTGCTCGCGCACGCGCCGAGCCCGAGCGCCCCCGCCAGCATCACCATCGTCACCAGCCGTGTCGCCATCGAAGCCATTGTGTCCCCTCCTCGTCGGGTTCACCTCGATGCTGCCATTGGCAGTGTCGCCGGCGCGCGCGGTCGAGTCGTCACAGCCGTGTGAAATCTTCGGCGGCCGCGTCGAGGCCGTGGTCTGGCCGTACAGTTGCCGGGATGACACCACGCGAGCCTCGACGACTGCCGCCGGTCTCGATCATCATCCCGGCGCGTAACGATGCCGACGCGTTGGCGTGCACGTTGGCCCACCTCGACCGCCTGCCGGGGATCGAGCATGCCGAGATCATCGCGGCCGTCGCGGGGGACACCGCCGCCGTCCAGCGTGCCGCTGCCCGACGCGTCCGGTGGCTACGGCCGGGAGGCTCCGCGCGAGCTGAGTTGATGAACTCAGGTGCGGCCGAGGCGCGAGGCGAGGCGTTCTTCTTTCTTCACGCGGACTCGGTTCCGCCGCCCGATGCGCTCACGCGTATCGAAGCCGCCCTCGCCGATCCGACCGTCGTCGGCGGAGCCTTCGAGCATCGTTTCGCGGAGTGCGCGTGGAGCCTGCGCGCGATCAATCTCATCAATCGCGTCCGTTATCGCCTCACGCACAACTGGTACGGCGACCAGGGGATCTTCGTCCGCGCGGAGGTGTTCAACGCTCTCGGCGGCTACCGCAATCTAAGACTGATGGAGGATCTCGACTTCTCGCAGCGGCTCAAGCGGCGCGGCCGAAGCATTCTGATTCGCGCGCCGGTCGTCACGTCGGGACGGCGCTTCCTCGCCCGCGGGCCATGGCGGACGTTCTTCTTCATCGTCTGGCTGCTCGCCCTGTGGACGCTGGGCGTCGATACCGAGCGTTATGCGGAGCGCTGGCGCGGCGGCTACTGAAGCTCGTCTGACCGAGGCGCGCCACGGCTTTGCCGAGGCGCGTCCGAGCGCTGGCCGGGGAGTCCGAGGGGGCGTAGCCCCTTCGCTTAAGAAATTGGGGGGGCCATCTCGGGGCCCACCAGCTCATCAGTCCGCGCGGTCGTCTCGCCGAACCGTCCCATCGCGTACGGCGGCAGGCCCGCGTAGACCTCGCCGAGCCGCAGATCGATCTCGCGATTGGCGAGCGCGAAGAGACTCCGACCCGCGCGGTCCCCTTCGACGAGGAACGGCCCGAGTCGCTCGACCTCGAGCACCCACATCGCCTGGGCGATCCCGAGCTCCTGCAGCCAGTGCACCTCGCGCACGCGGCGGATGCCCCGACCGTAGGCGGCCCCCATGCCGTAGCCGATGGTCGTGAGATACACGGCGCCATGCGGCACGAACCACTCGCGATACGCGAGCTCTGTGAGGCCGGCTTTGCCGACGATGACCTTTGCCCCTGAGCGCTCGAACCAGCGGGACATCGACTTTCCGAAGCGGAACGAGGCCGTCGCCGTCACGGCTTCCACGGCATAGGTGCCATCCGGACGTACGGCCGCCGCGGGCGAGCAGTGGAAGTTGACGTTGGTCGCCTCGCGAACGCCCGCCGGCATCGGCACGCCGCGATCGACCACCATGCGGTACACGCCCTCGCGCGCCGTGTAGAGGAGGCCCGAGATGTAGACGACGTCGCCGAGCTCGAGCGCGTCGATCGCGTCGTCGCTCACGGGTGTGGTCAGCTGGACTTCACGCATGCGGACGTCGTCGAGCCGGGCGGGCGCAGAGGTCACTGTAGCGGGTGCCGCGAGGCCGGCTTGATCCGTGGGTGGCCTGTTCGAGATGCGACCCGGTTCCGTCACTCGATACTCTCCCGCCGGTAGTAATCGGTGAACCACCGCGGATCGTCGCGGAACTCCACGCGGCCAACGGCGTGGATCCGCGCCGTGGCGCGGCGCGACGACAGACAGAACGCGTGGATCCCGACGGGCATGCCGCCGGTATGCGTGTACGCGATCTCGACATGCGTCGCGACGACGAGCGACGTGCCGGCGAAACCCATGGCGCCGATGCCGACGTAGTTGCCGAGGTTGGTCAGCTCGGCCTCGAGCTCGGCGACGGCGGGATCGGGGTGGCGGCTGCCGACCGTGCGCAGGCACGCCGCCTCCTTGCCGAGCCGCACGCAGGTGTCCTTGGCTCCGCCGATGCCGACGCCCATGATCGCGGGCTGACAGGCGAGCCCTCGCTTGCCGAACTGTACGAGGGTGTCGATGAAGAAACGCTTGATGCCGCCGACGCCATCAGCCGGAAAGAGCATGCGGTAATCGCTGCCGAAGAGCCCGCCCTTGTGCACGGTGGTCACGTCGATCCAGTCGCCGCCCGGCTCGAAGGCGTACGTGACCTCAGGGGCGTGGGCGCCGACGTTGTTGTTGTGGTCGATCCGCGTCAGCGGATGTACGCGGTTCGGCCGCAGCGGGACGCTCGCCGTCGCGTCGGCGGTGGCGCGCCGCAGCGCGCGCTCGAGCGCGACGAAGCCGCCCTCGACCATCGCCTCGTTGCCCGCGCGGACGTAGAAGCGCGGCAAGCCCGTGTCGGCGCACATCGGCCGTCGGTCGGCGGTGGCGATGTCCCAGTTGCGCTCCATCTCGGTCAGGACGAACCACGCCAGGCGGTTGCGCTCGCGCTCGCGGGCGGCCGCGACGCCGGCGCGGTAGTCCGCCGGAATGTCGATGGCGGCGCGCGCCATCAGCTCGCGCGCGGTGTCCTCGATCAGCTTGGCGGGGATCACGACGGTCGAAAGGCGCGCGCGATGTACTCGGGGAAGCGGGCCTCCAGCTCGGCCACCACCGCCTCGCCCACCTCTCGCGCGCTGCCCGGCCGCTCGCCACCCGGCACGCGCGCCCACTGCTCGAGATACGCGGCCTCGTCCTGCATGCCGAGCTGCATGGCGACGGAGTCGATGAGCGACTGGAACTTGTCGCTGAGGGAGAGCGTCACCTGCCCTGCGTCGTCCCGCGCCTCGACCACGGCCGGGATGTCGCGCCAGGCCACGATCTCCCATTGGGCCATCTCACCGGCCACCCATGAACTGAGCCAGCAGCGTCACACGATCGCCGGGCTGCAGCTTGCTGTCGAGATCGTGGGCGACGCCGAGGACGGCGTCGTTGACGAGCACCTCGATGTGCTCGCCAAGGTCCCCGCCGTGCCACAGCGTCTCGTCGAGGTCGGGAAAGCGCGCGGTCAGGCCTCGCAGCAGCGTGCGCACGGTCGTACCGGGCGGCAGCGGCTCTTCGAAGACTCGCCGAGCCGCACCGTCGCCGCCGACGAAACGCGTCGGCCAGCCGACGATCTCGACCGGCGTCGTGCTCACCGCTCGGTCTTGCGGGGTCGTTCCGACTCTCGGAGGAACTCGCCCCGGGTCCGCAGGCGCTTGACGAGGTCTTCGTACGACGACGTGCGGATGATGCGGTCGAACTGAGCCCGGTAGTTACCGACCAGACTGATGTTCTCGATCAGGATGTCGTAGATGAGCCAGCGGTCGCCCTTGCGCAGCATGCGCGCCTCGACCGGCACCTCGGTCTGCTGCTTGGTCAGCACCTTGGCCCGGACGACCGCGTTGTCACCGTCGACCTTCTCGTCGGTGAACTTCAGCCGCTCGCCGCCGAACAGATCGATCTTCGAAATGTAGGTCTGCTCGAGCAGGTCGGCGAACAGCTGCAC
Source organism: Candidatus Rokuibacteriota bacterium (assembly GCA_036802765.1). Taxonomy (GTDB): domain Bacteria; phylum Methylomirabilota; class Methylomirabilia; order Rokubacteriales; family CSP1-6; genus AR12. The sequence goes on along the minus strand of DAIRVP010000115.1, from coordinate 8,695 downwards.
GAACTCCTGGCGTTCCTGCGGTGAGCGCTGCTGCCAGTGCGGACCGAGCGCGCGCCGCGCCGTCTCCTGCACGTCGAAGACCTCCGTGGCGATCTTCCGAACGGCGGCCCGCCGCTCAGGCTTCTTGTCGTCTGCCTTGAGCGTGGGATCCTCGAGCACCTTCACGACGGCCTCCGTGTACTCGCGAACCTGGTCGGTCGGCGCACCCGCCCACGCGCCCACACCGGTGACGGCGACGAGCCCGACAGCGATAGCTCCCATGAAAGACGCTCGGATCATGAAAGCGACTCCTCCCCGGCGCAGTATACCGTGCACACCGCCGCCGCGGGCGCGTCTACCGGACGACGGTCTTGAGGTGGGCGAGGACTTCCTTTTCGAACTGATCGAGGGTCTGGCCGAAGGTGTCCTTGAAGTTACTGTGGCGGTCCTGACGCTTCTCGAACGACTTGAAGTAGGCCACCACGCGGTCGAAGCCGTCGCGCTCGATCAGATAGTCCGCCATGAGAAACGCGAGCTGATAGGTAGGAAGCGAGCCTTCCTTCAGATGGCGCACGGTGAAGCCCCGCGGATTGCCCAGGGTCTCCAGGTCGAGTCGCGCGGCCACCAGGGCGGCGTGGTTGCGAATGCCTGCGGTGGCGAGCACGCGGCGGTTGGCGAGCGTGTCGAGGCCCAGGCGCTCGAGCGACGTGAACGCCACATACTCGGCCATGCCTTCGGCCAGCCACTGCTCCGCCCGTCCCTCGCCCTGCGCCATTTCGATCTGCGAAACGTGCGCGAGCTCGTGCGCGATCAGGCGTAGCCACTCGCGGCCGCGCGGCTGCCCGCCATCGTCATTGAGCAGGAGTTGACGACGCTTGCCGATGCCGACCGCGAATTCCGAAAGCTCGGCCGCACGCGCCGGCGCGACCTGCGCGTCGCTCACGAGCCCCTGCTCGAATGGTTGGCGTCCGCCGTACACGTACAAGGTGAACGTCGCCGGCATGGGCAGGCCGAGCTCGCGCACCAGGATCGCCGTCAGTCCGCGCACGGCGGCTTCGTGTGTGTTGAGCGCGCGCGCATCGCGCGGCACCGTGAGGGAATTCGGATCGACGTTGAACGGAATGACGACGCGGGTCGCGCCACAGGTGGCAATCACGAGGAGGAGCAGGGCCGCGAGCCCCGGCCACCGGTGGGAAGTTCGGTTCATAACCCGCGGCGATTTTCACACGCCGCAGGGCTAGAAGGGAAGACAATTTCCCAGGAACAGTGTGAAAGTTACAACGCTTTGCTATCAGCCAGTTCGAGGGAGGCGCCGACCTACGACCCCGACGTGCTCCGGCCGGATACCTAGCCCTATGGCCCGGCCGGTGAGCCGTCGGAGGCTCGGAAGCCGGGCGAGCATCTGGACGGCAAATGGCGGCTTGAGCGGGCGGTCGGCCTTCAGAATTCGCCGCAGGATCCGATTCTGCACGAGCACCTGAATCCGTTGCGTCACCCGCGTGGGCCACACTCGTCGGCGCTGCACCTGCGCGAGATCGCGGAGACCGACGCGTCCTTGTCGCAGCGGCGTGGTGAGGAGATTCGCCGCCGCGACCGCGTCCTGGATCGCGAGGTTGATCCCGACACCACCGACCGGCGACATCGCGTGTGCGGCGTCACCGATGCACAGCACGCCGTCGCGAAACCATTTCGTCAGCCGGTCGACGCGGACGGTCAGCAGCTTCACCTCGTCCCACGTGCCCAGCACTCCGGTCGCCGGCGGCGCGCCGGCCAGTCGCGCGACCTCGTCCCGGAACGAGGCGATCCCGCGCGCGCGAATCTCGTCGACGGTGCCCTTGGCAATCACGAAGCCGCACTGCCAGTAGTCGCCGCGATCGAGCATCACGAAAATGCGCCCTGCCTCGATACGACCAAGCACCGGCTGCCGTGTGCCGGCGGTCTTAGGGAGCCGGAACCACAACACGTCCATCGGCGCGCCGAACGTCCGCACGGACAGATCGGCCGCGGCGCGCACCCTCGAGTCGCGGCCGTCGGCGCCGACGACGAGATCCGCGCGCACTTCGAGCGGCCCGTCCGGCGCCAGCGCACGCACGCCGACAACGCGGTCGCCGTCGTGCAGCAAATCGGTCACGCCCGTGCTCATCCGCAGCGCAAAGCCCGGATACTGCTTCGCGTGGCGTGCGAGGAAGTCGAGAAAGTCCCATTGGGGCAGCAAGACGATGAAGGGACAGTGCACGGGGAGCTGGCCGAACTCGGCGAGCGTGATCCGCTCGCCGCCCACCATACCCGTCAGCTCGCGGATCTCCTGATGGGGCAGCGTGAGCAGCTCGTCGACGAGCCCGAGCTCGTGCATCACCTCCAGCGTGGAGGGGTGGATCGTGTCGCCGCGGAAATCGCGGAGAAAGTCGGCGTGCTTCTCGAGCACCATCACCTCGACGCCGGCGCGCGCGAGCAGCAGGCCCAGCATCATCCCCGCGGGACCGCCGCCGGCGATGCAGCAGCGCGTCGTGAGGGTTGTCATGCCATTCTTCGGACCGGCCGGCGCCTCACCGGCCGGCGGGCGTCGGGGCGCGATTTGGAGTCGCCGGGCGCGCTTATAATGGCGCCGGCGTGGCGGATCCCATCTCGGCGGCGGACTTCTACGAGCGGCGGCGCGTTCCCGTTCTCGACAGCTACATGGCGTACGTCGAGGTTGGGGTCGGCGCACCGATCGTGCTGCTGCACGGCAACCCGACGTCGTCGTATCTCTGGCGCAACGTGATTCCACACCTCACGGGCCTGGGCCGCTGCCTGGCGCCCGACCTCATCGGGATGGGTCGGTCCGGCAAGGCCGCGGGCGGCAGTCATCGCTTCGCGGATCACGCGCGCTATCTTGACGCCTGGTTCGAAGCGCTGGCTCTGCGCGACGTGACGCTGGTGATGCACGACTGGGGCTCGGCTCTCGGGTTTCACTGGGCGCGCCGGCATCCCGAGCGCGTGCGCGCGCTCGCATACATGGAGGCCATCGTTCGACCGGTGACGTGGGCGGAGTGGCCGGAAGCGGGGCGAAAGATTTTTCAGGCCCTCCGTTCGCCAGGCGGTGAAGAGATGGTGCTGCAAAAGAACGTGTTCGTGGAGCGGATTCTACCGGCGAGCGTGCTCCGGGGACTGACGAACGAGGAGATGGACAAGTACCGCGAGCCGTTCCGGCAGCCGGGTCAGTCGCGCCTCCCGACGTTGACGTGGCCGCGCGAGATCCCGATCGATGGCGAGCCCGCCGACGTGACTGCCATCGTCTCCGCCTACGCCGAGTGGCTGTCCACCAGCCCGCTGCCCAAGCTGTTCGTCAATGCGCAGCCCGGTTCGATTCTGGTGGGCGCGCAGCGCGACTTCTGTCGCCGATGGCCCAATCAGCAGGAGGTCACGGTGCGCGGCAGCCACTTCGTGCAGGAAGATTCACCCGCCGACATCGGCCGCGCCATCGCCGCGTTCTTGCGTCGCCTCCCCCGCTGAGCGCGGGACATCGAGGGGCGCCGCGGCTTTGCCGGGTTAGCGAGACAGCTTTTCCAGGCTCACGACCAGCAGCGCGTCCGGCGTCTCGGCCAGCGCGAACGCGACGCGATCACCGGCCTTGAGACCGCGGAATAGATCGGCCGACGCGGCGATGAACGGCATCGACATGCGTTCCTCCATGAGTCCGTGGATCGGCTCGTGATCGAGGACGACCACCGGTCGCGTCGCGTGCAGGCTGGACGGCGCGGGAAGCAGTGCGACCACGACGCCAACGCCACGCCAGCGTGGCGGCTGAGCCCGAGCGGGTAAGGCGATGCTGAGGACGAGCAGCAACACGATCGGCCAGCGCACGCCGTCAGCATAGCGCCGCCGACGGTGTTAGCCGACGGTGTTAGTCGTCACGCCGCGCGCGGCGGCGCGGGTTGCGCGTGCACCTGGCGATATTGGACGATTCGCTCGCGTGCCTCGCCCAGCGTCGTGGCGACGTCCGTCGCGCCGGCATCGAGCAGGACTGCACACGTCGCGTCCGCGTCGTCGGGCGGTCCCCAGCACGCCGCGACCAACGGAAGCTCCTCGAATCGCGCGCGCAGGCGTTTGAGCATGTAGCGCGCGTGGGCCAGCCCCGGCTCGGCGAGCGACGCGACGACGACGACACCCGGCTCCGCGGCGGCGACGCGCTCGAGCACCTCGGCCGCGAGCGTGCCGGGGTTGACAATATCGACCCGCACGCCGTCGGCGAGCACGCGGCTGGCGAGCAGCCGGAGCGCCGCGGCGTCGACCTCGTCGCGCGCCGGACACGCGAGCACGTGAAGCGAGATCGTCGCTGCCGCCGGCTCGCCATCGTCGCGCCTGCGGGCCGCCGCCAGCGCTGCCGTCTCGAGCTCCTCGACGATGCGCTGCACGGCGGCGGCGATGCTGGCCGACTCGTCGGCCGTCAGCGCGCCCCGTACCGCGTCACGTCGCGCGCGCGCGAGTACCGGCAGCAGCACCTCCTCGTGCACGTCGGCGGCGGCGTGCTGCTTGATGTACTCCTCCAGCACGCTGCGCGCGCCCGGCTCGTCGCCCTTGAGTAGACGCTGATAGATCGCGACGTCCGTCGTCACCACCGGCTCGTCGCCGAAGAGCACGGCGATGAACTGCATCTCGGGAATGTGGCGCCCGAGCGCCACCAGACACACGGTCAGCGGCGTGCCGAGAATGAGGCCGATCGGGCCCCACAGCCACGTCCAGAATGCGAGCGTGATCAGCAGCGCGAGCGGCGACACGCCCGCGCTGTGGCTGTAAAGCAGCGGTTCGATGACGAGGTAGATGGAGAGCTCCACCAGCGTGAACAACGCGAGGACCATCGCTGGCTCGCGCCAGCCCTCGAACACGGCCAGCGTCACGAGAGCGGCGGACCCCGCGGCCACCCAGACGCCGACGTACGGCACGAAGCGCAGGAGCGCGGCGAGCACGCCGAAAAGCAGCGCGTACGGCACGCCGATGAGAAACAGTCCGACGCCGATGGCAATGCCGAACCCGGTGTTGATGAGAGACTGCAGCTGCAGGTAGTAGCCGATGCGCTCGGCCGCATCGGTGAGGATCTTCGTCGTGAGCGTCACGCGGCGCGTGCCGGCAAGCCTGATGAGCCGCTCGAGCAGCCGCTGCCGCTCCATCAACATGAAGATGACGAGGACGACGACGAAGCCGACGGAGGCGAGCACGCCGGTGACCGGGCCGAGCATCGCGCGCAGCCCTGCGAACCCGACCGGCGTCGGATTCTCCACGACGACTGGCTGGGGCGTCTTGCGCGCCGGCGCCGCGCCGTCCTTCTGCAGCTCGCCGATCACTTCTTTCACCGTCGACTGCGCCTTCTCGAGCGAGTCCGATGTGCCGACGCGGCGCAGCTCGCGCACCTTCGCCGTGAGATTGGACCGGTACTGCGGCAGATCGGCGGCGAGCGTCGTCACCTGCGAGGCGAGCAGCCAGCCGACGCCGCCGAGTACGGAGAACACGAGCGCCACGGTCGCGACCACGGCCACGACGCGCGGGAATCGCCAGCGTTCCAGGCGCTCAACGATCGGGGACAACACGAACGTCAGCATCATCGCCGACGCGATCGGAATGAAAACTTCCTGGGCGATGCCGAGGCAAAACAGCGCGAAGGCGAGGATGACCACCTGCAACAGCGGCTGCAGGCGACTGAGCGGGTCGCGTCGGCTCGTGGCCATCTCCAGCGTGTGGTGCACAAGCCGGGCCACCTAGCGGTACACTCTCCGAGCCGTGGACGTCATCGCCGCGCATGCCGCGAAGCATCCAGACCGGCCCGCCCTGATCGAGGGCGCGCGAACGCTCACCTGGGAAGCGTTTTTCCGTGTACGGAATCGGCTCGCCCACTCGCTAGCGTCGCTCGGCCTCAGCCCGGGTCAGCACGCGATCGTGTACGCCCACAACGCGCTCGAGAACCTCCTCAGCATCGCGGCAGTGCGCGCGCTCGGCGCCGTCGGCATCCCGATGAACCACCGCCTCACCGCTGACGAGGTCACGTACATCCTCGACAACTCCGAGGCGACGACCGTCTTCGTCGACGACGCGTTCCTGCCGATGGCGGAGCGCGTGCGCCCTGTCGCGCGCGTCAAGCACTGGATCACGCTCGGGACCGAGCGGCGGCCGTGGGCGACGGCGTTCGCGGATCTCCTCGCGCGCGGCAGCGACGCGCCGCCGGCTGTCGCGACCATGGGCGGCTCGATGGTCTACACCGCGGGCACCACCGGCAAGCCGAAAGGGGCGCTCCGCCGAACGATCGATCCCGCGTCCGTCGTGCCGCGACTGGCCGCGCTCAATTGTCTCGATCCCGAGCAGGTGCATCTCGTCGCGGGCCCGCTCTATCACTCGGCGCCCGGCGGCTTCGCGCTGTACGCCCACATGGTCGGCGGCAGCGTCGTGGTGATGCGCAAGTTCGATCCCGAGGAAGCGTTGCGGCTGATCGAGCGGCACCGCTGCACGACGACGTTCATGGCGCCGACGCTGGTGAAGCGCATCGTCGACCTTCCCGCCGAGACACGCGCGCGATACGACGTCTCGTCGATGCGCGCGCTCGTGATCGCCGCCGCGCCGTGTCCGATGCGTGTGAAGGAGCAGGCGCTCGCCCTCTTCGGTTCTGTGCTGTATGAGTTCTACGGCTCCACGGAGCTGGGCGTGAACACGGTGCTGCGCCCCGATGATGTGCTGCGCAAGCCCGGCTCGTGCGGCGCGGCGGCGCCCGGCGTGCAGCTCGCGATCCTCGACGACGACGGCCGCTCGGTGTCGCCCGGGACGCCGGGCGAGCTCTTCGTGCGGCGCTACGAGGGCGTGTTCGACGAGTACTGGCGCAATCCCGCGGCGACCGCGCAGACGGCGCGGGGTGAATGGATGTCGGTCGGCGACGTGGCGTGGATGGACGACGACGGCTTCGTCTACATCTGCGACCGCAAACGCGACATGATCATCTCGGGCGGCGTGAACATCTATCCGGCCGAGATCGAGGACGCGCTGCATCGCCATCCCGCCGTCGAGGACGCCGCCGTCTTCGGCGTGCCCGACACCGAATGGGGCGAGCGCGTGCACGCGGCCGTGCAGCTACGACCCGGCCATCGCGTCAGCGAGCGCGAGCTGATGGACTTTTGCCGCGCGCACGTCGCCGATTACAAGACACCTCGCGAGGTCTCGTTCCACGACGACTTTCCGCGTGACAGCGCGGGCAAGCTCGTCAAGCGCCTGCTGCGCGAGCCGTACTGGGCCGGCCAAAAGACCCGGGTGTAGCCGCCTTCCTACGCGCCGGGCGCCTCCGGCGCCGTGAGCTCGGCCGGTGAGAAATCGAGGCGCTCGCGCGTCGCCGCCTCGAGCTCGCGGCCGCCGAGCACCTGGCTCAGCTGCGCGACATCGGCGATCGGCCCGTGCTCGTCGCGAAAGCGCACGATCGTCTCCGCGTCCTCGGGCCGCAGGCCCGGCACTTCGAGCAGCTCCTGCTCGTTGGCGGTGTTGAGTCGGATCTGACCCATGGCCACCTCCTCGTTTGGCGTCGCGTCGTTCGCCTGCGCTTCGCCGCTCTCGTCGGCCTCGGCCTTGGCGGCCGCGCCGCGCAGGCGCAGGACGGCCAGCGACCGCGCCTGCATGTCGTAGACGTCGCCGCCGTGCAGCACGCGGCGCTTGGGCTTGCCGGTCGCCTCGCGCGTGTCCAGAACGGTCTCCCAGACGACCGAGCCGCGGTGCGCGGGCAGCGTGAACCCCATCGGCTCGTGGTGCGCGTTGAGCATCACGAGGAACGTGTCGTCCACGATACGCCGCCCCTGCGCGTCCGACTCGACGATCGCGTCGCCGGCCAGGCGCAGCCCCAGGCACCGCGTGATGGGATTCGTCCAATCATCCTGCGTCATCTCCTTGCCGTCGCTCCGGAACCACGTCAGGTCCTTCACCTCCGAGCCCTGAATCGGCCGGCCGAAGAAGAATTGACGACGGCGGAACACCGGGTGCCGGCGCCGCAGCTTGGCGACGAAGCGCGTGAAGGTCAGCAGGTCACGCGCCGGACGGTCAAGGTTCCAGTCGAGCCAGGAGATCTCGTTGTCCTGGCAGTAGGCGTTGTTGTTGCCGCCCTGCGTGCGTCGGATCTCGTCACCCGCGCACAGCATCGGCACGCCCTGCGACAGCAGCAGAGCCCCGAGCAGGTTCCGCATCTGGCGTTCGCGCAGGGCGGAGATCTTCACGTCGTCGGTCGGGCCCTCGACGCCGTGGTTCCAGGAGAGATTGTGATCGGAGCCGTCGCGGCCCTCCTCGCCGTTCGCCTCGTTGTGCTTGTCGTTGTAAGAAACGAGGTCACGCAGCGTGAAGCCGTCGTGCGCGGTCACGAAGTTGATCGAGGCGTAGGGACGGCGACCGCCGCGTCCATAGAGGTCACTGGACCCGGTGAGCCGATGGCCCATCGCGCCGGCCTGGCCTTCGTCGCCCTTCCAGTAGGCACGCACGCTGTCGCGGTACATCCCGTTCCATTCGGCCCACAGCACGGGGAAGTTGCCGACCTGATATCCCCCCTCGCCGAGGTCCCACGGCTCGGCGATCAGCTTCACCCTGGAGATGATCGGGTCCTGATGGATGATGTCGAAGAACGAGCCCAGGCGATCGACATCGGCCAGCTCGCGCGCGAGCGCGGACGCAAGGTCGAAGCGGAAGCCGTCGACGTGCATCTCCTGGATCCAGTAGCGGAGGCTGT
>DAIRVP010000114.1:0-17225 GCA_036802765.1 Candidatus Rokuibacteriota bacterium | reverse complement strand
ACCCCCGACCCACTGCTTACAAGGCAGTTGCTCTGCCCCTGAGCTACGCCAGCACGGACAAAGTTCCAATCTACTTCGAGATCGCGATAAGTCAAGTATTTTGATGACGTTGTCGGGAAACCTCGTAGCAGAGGACGGCGGCCGCGGCAGCAACGTTGAGCGAGTCGGCGCCCGCGGCCATCGGTATGGCGAGTGTGACGTCGCAGGCTTGGGCTACGAGGGGCCGTAGGCCTTCGCCCTCACTGCCTAGCACCAAGCATACCGGCCCGCGCAAGTCCGCCGCCCACGGCGCCACCCCGTCGCGCGTGGCCGCGCCATAGACCCAAGTGCCAGATTCTTTGATTTTTTCCAGCGCTGAGACGAGGTTCGTTGCCCGCGCGACCGGAACGCGCTCGAGGGCCCCCATCGCTGTCCTCGCGGCCGCATCGGTGAGGCCGACCGCGTGGTGCTTGGGGATCACGACCCCGTGGACGCCGAAGGCCTCCGCCGTCCGGAGGATCGCCCCGAGATTGCGGGGATCCTGGACCTGGTCGAGCACGAGGTAAAACGCCGGTTGCCCCCGCTCGACCGGCTCGGCCAGCAGGTCTTCGAGGTCGACATACTCGGCGGAGCTCACGCGGGCGACGACGCCTTGATGCTCGGCCGAGCCCGCCATCGCCGTCAGCTGATCACGGGTGCGGAACGACACCTTCACCCCGGCGCGACGTGCCAGCGCCACGACCTCGCCGAGCGGTCCGCGCCCGCCCGCCAGCACCGCGATCTCGTCCGCGCGTCGTCCGCCGCTCCGCAACAGTGCGAGCACGGGGTTGCGGCCGTAGACGCGGCCCTCGTCCATCAGCTGCTCTTGCGCGTCAGCCGCGGTCCGTCGGCCGTGTCCTCCACCAGCCAGCCGAGCCGCTGGATCTCCGCGCGCAGCTCGTCGGAGCGTCGAAAGTCGCGTTGTGCACGCGCCTGCGCTCGCTCGTCCACCAGGCGCGCAACCTCGGCAGGCGCACCGCCGGCACCCCCGCGCTGCAGCAATCCCAGTACGCGCGCCAGCCGGACAAGCTCGGCCACGCCCGCCACGAAGTCGGCGCGCGATTCCGGCGCGCCGAGGCCGCGATCGCGGTGCTCCGACAGCGCGCGCGCGAAGTCGAACAGAACACCGAGGGCCTGAGGCGTATTGAAGTCGTCATCCATGGCCCCGGTGAAGCGCGCTGCGAAGCCCGCGTATGCCGAGGGCAGCGACGGCGCCGGTGCGCCAAGCCCCGCCGCATCATCCACGAGGCGCGTCAGGCGGCCGAGCGCGCGCGCCGCCTCCTCGACTCGTTCCTCCGACCATTCGAGCAGGTGACGGTAGTGCGTACCGAGAATCCACAGCCGCAGCGCTTCTGGGTCGTGCCGCTTGAGGATGTCACGAATGGTGAGGGTGTTGCCGAGCGACTTCGACATCTTGGCCTTGCCGAGATTGACGAAGCCGTTGTGAACCCAGTAATGCGCGAAGGGCTCGTGCGTCACCGCCTCGGCCTGCGCGATCTCGCACTCGTGGTGCGGAAAGATCAGATCCTCGCCGCCGCCGTGGATGTCGAACGACGGCCCGAGATATCGCATCGCCATCGCCGAGCACTCGATGTGCCAGCCCGGACGCCCGGGACCCCATGGGCTGGGCCACGACGGCTCGTCTGGCTTGGCCGATTTCCAGAGGGCGAAGTCGCGCGGATCGCGCTTGCGCTCGTCGACGTCGACACGCGCGCCAGCCAGCAGCTCGTCCAGGTTTTTGCCGGAGAGCTTGCCGTAGGCGGGGAATCGTCGCACCTCGAAGTAGACGTCGCCGTCCACGACGTAGGCATAGCCGCCGGCGACGAGTCGCTCGATCAGCGTGATCATCTCCGGCACATGCTCGGTCGCCCTCGGCTCGACGTCGGGCGCCTCCACGCCGAGCGCCGCGATGTCCCGGCGAAAGGCGGCGATGTAGCGCTCGGAGATCTCGCGCGCCGGCACGCCTTCCTCGTTGGCGCGACGAATGATCTTGTCGTCGATGTCGGTGAAGTTGCGCACGAACGTCACGCGATAGCCGGCGAAGCGCAGATAGCGCGCGATCACGTCGAAGACGACCATCATCTTCGCGTGGCCGATGTGGGACAGGTCGTACACGGTCACGCCGCACGAGTACATCCGGATCTCCGCCGGCTTCATCGGCACGAGCTCTTCCTTCGTGCGCGTCATCGTGTTGTAGATCTTCACGCGACCTCCAGGCCGACCACTGCCATCGCCGCGATGCCCTCGCGGCGGCCCAAGAGTCCCAGCCCCTCGGGACTTTTTGCTTTGACGCTGACCGTGTCGACAGCGATTCCGAGTGTGTCCGCCAGCCGCTTGGCCATCTCGGGCAGGAGCGGCGCCAGCTTCGGCGCCTGCGCCAGCACGGTCGCATCGACGTTCACCAGCCTGGCACCACGTGCCGTCACGAGATCGAGGCTTCCCTTGAGGAGTACCAGGCTCGAGACGCCGCGCCAGCGTGGGTCACTGTCCGGGAAGTGGCGGCCGAGGTCGCCGAGCGCGAGCGCGCCGAGCAGCGCCTCCGCCACCGCGTGTGACAGCACGTCGGCGTCCGAGTGACCATCCAGCCCCAGCTCCGATGGGACTGTCACACCTCCCAGCACGAGCGGGCGGCCGGCGACGAGAGGGTGGAGGTCGAAGCCTAACCCCACGCGCATCATCGTCGCGACCGCCGGGGAGCGCGCGCCCGTCGCAGGTCGTCGGGCGTTGTGATTTTCACGTTCCCGGCAAGACCGGGCACCACCCGCACGCGGTGGCCGAGTCGCTCCACCAGCATCGCGTCGTCGGTGCCGGCGACGCCGTCGCGGCGCGCCTTGTCGTGCGCCTCGCGCAGGATCTCGGCGCGGAAGGCCTGGGGGGTTTGCACCGCCCAGAGGCCCGCACGGTCGACCGTCGTCTCCACCAGGCCGTCCCGGACCCGCTTGACCGTCTCGGCGACGGGCAGCGCACAAATCGCGGCGCCATCGGCGCCTGCCGCCGCCAGCACCGCGTCGACGAGCTCACGCGTGATGAATGGGCGCACGGCGTCGTGCACGACAACCATACGGACACCAGGAGGCGCCGCGTCCAGCGCAAGCCGTACCGACTCCTGGCGCGTGGGACCGCCGGCGACGACCGTGACGCCCGGACCGAGCAGACGCCGGGCCCGCGCGACGTGCACGGCCGGGGCCGCGACAACGATCGCGGCAAGACGCGGATGGCGACGGAAGTGGCGAACCGTCGCCGTCAGAATTGCCTCGCCGCCGACGTTCAAGAACTGCTTCGGTGTACGCCGCCCCAGGCGTGTGCCGACGCCGCCGGCGGGAATCAGCACGGCGACGTCACGCATCGCGCGGCTCCTCGCCGTCGAGTCGCGGGCGCGCGAAGACCATCCGGCCCGCAGACGTCTGCAGCGAGCTCGTCACTACCACCGCCACCTCCTGGCCCAGCAGACGGCGTCCCTGCTCGATGACGACCATCGTACCGTCCTCGAGGAATCCCACACCCTGTCCGGGCTCCTTGCCTTCGCGCAGGACCTGCACACGCAGACTCTCGCCCGGCAGGACGACGGGCTTCAGCGCATTGGCGAGATCGTTCACGTTCAAGACGGTCACGCCGCTCAGCTCGGCCACGCGGTTGAGATTGTAATCGGTGGTGACGATCCGTGCGCCACGCTGACGCGCCAGCTCGACGAGCTTGTCGTCGACGTCCGCCCCGGCACTGCCGACGTCCGCGTCGAGGATCTCGACGCGGCGGAGATCTTGAAGCCGCTTGAGGATCTCGAACCCGCGCTTGCCGCGATTGCGGCGCAGCGGGTCCGCTGCGTCGGCCAGACGTTGCAGCTCACGCAGCACGAATCGCGGCACGAACAGCGGTCCCTCGAGATAGCCCGTGCCGACCACGTCAGCGATTCGGCCGTCGATGATCGCCGAGGTGTCGAGCAGCTTCACGGACTCCCCAGGTGCGCGACGGATCGCCGTCGGCGGCGCTCCGCGCAGGGCCACGACGAGCTCGGTCGCGACCGCGGCGACTCCGAGCGCCATGCCTGCGAGCGCGGGCGCACCCAGCGGCACCCCCAGCGCTGCGCCGATTGCCGCACCCCCCGCGGCGCCACACAGCACCACGAGCACCCGAAGACTCGCGACGATCAGGACAGCAGCGCCTCGAGAGCCTCGGTCACCGTCGCCACGCCGCGCACGCTGAGCGACACCGAGCGAACCTCGCCGGCGCTGCTCTTCGGCACGACGGCTGAGCGGAAGCCGAGCTGGGCGGCCGCACGTAGCCGCGATTCCAGCCCCGCCACCGCGCGAACCTCGCCCGTGAGCCCGACCTCGCCGAGCACGACGACGTCAGGCGGCAGCGGCCGCTCGAGGTACGAAGACGCCGCCGCGAGGACCACCGCGAGATCCGCGGCGGGCTCGACGATGCGGCCGCCGCCCGCGACGTTGACGAAGACATCCTGGTTGCCGATCGGCAACTGGGCGCGCTTTTCGAGTACCGCGAGCAGCAGGCAGACCCGATTGTAATCGGCGCCGAGCACGGTGCGGCGCGGTGTGCCGAACGAGGCGCGCGAGACGAGCGCCTGTAGCTCGAGCAGCATCGGCCGCGTTCCCTCGAGGCTGGCCACCACGACCGAGCCCGGCGCGTCCACCGGACGCTCCGACAGAAAGAATCCCGAGGGATTGGCGACCTCGACGAGCCCGCGCGCCGCCATCTCGAACACCCCGATCTCGTTGGTTGACCCGAAGCGGTTCTTGACCGCGCGCAGCACGCGATAGGCGTGATGTGCCTCGCCCTCGAAATAGAGCACCGTGTCGACGAGGTGCTCGAGCACGCGCGGCCCGGCGAGCGCGCCCTCCTTGGTGACGTGGCCGACCAGAAATGTCGCGAGGCCACGCCCCTTGGCCTGTGTCATGAGGCGCGCCCCGCACTCGCGGACCTGCGCCACCGAGCCCGGAGCGGATTCGAGATCGGGCAGGAATACCGTCTGGATCGAATCCACGATCAGCGTCTGGGGCTTCACGTCGTCGAGCGCGGCCTGAACGGCGTTCAGATCCGTTTCGGCCCACAGGAGGAGGCCGTCTCCGGCGATACCCAGTCGGTCGGCGCGCATCTTGACCTGCGCGGCGGATTCCTCCGCGGAGACATAGAGCACTGGCGGCCGCGCCATTGCCAGCGCACGCGCGGCCTGCAGGAGCAGCGTGCTCTTGCCGGCACCCGGCTCGCCTCCGATCAGCACGAGGGAGCCACGCACGACGCCGCCGCCGAGGACGCGGTCGAGCTCGCCGATGCCGGTCGGCAGCCGCTCGCCCGGCTCGAGCACGACCTCTTTCAGGGGCTGAGGCCGGCCCGTCGACGGTGCGCCGCCGCGGCGACCACGTGCTGGTGTGGACTCGACGCGCTCCTCGACCAGCTGCACGTAGGCGCCGGTGCCGCGCAAGCAGTCCGGACAGGTGCCCGGCTTGGGACTGGCGAAGCCGCATTCCTGACAGCGATAGACGGACGCGGGCCGCGGGCTCACTCGCCCTCCTTCGCCTTGCCGCTGTTACCGAGGCCGCGAAGCAGTCCTCGCAGCAGGAGCGATCGCTGTGCCCCGTCGAGGATCGACACCAGCCGCTCGTACACTGTCGGATCGGCGATGAGCGCGCCGAGCGTTCCCTCGCCCTCGTTGATCTTCGCAGTGATCTCTTTGAGGTTGGCGAGGGCGGTTTGCAGATCGCGCGAGGCTTGCCGGATGCCGGCGTCGGCCGGCTCGTCCTTGATGAGCCCGCCGAGCGTGCCTTTGCCGCCGACCAGACGGTCCGACACCTCGCGGAAGTTGTGGGCCACGACGCGGAGATCGTCGAGCACGTTCTTGTACTTCGGATCGAACAGCAGGGCCGGCACGAGCCCCTCGTCCGCCGTGCCGGGCTGCTCGGCCACGCGCGCGAGCTTGTCCATCGCCGCCACGAAACGGCGCGCGGCGGCGGTCGATTGCGGCGACGCCAGCACGCCGGCCGCGCCCTCGCCACGCTCGACGCGGTCGAGCAGCCGCTGGGTGGTGGCGATCACGTCGTTCATCTTCCGCAACGCCACCGGCTCTTCGTAGATCAGCGCGTGCGCCCAGCCGCGGCCTTTCTCCACCTCGTCGACCATGCGAGCGACCCGGTCGGTCACACGACGGGCGGACGCCATCGTCGCCGACGCGTCGTCGATGATCTTCGATTGCCGCAGCGTATCGGCGGTCGCCTTGAGACTGTCGGCCAGCGCCGCCACGTTCTTCATCGTCTCGGCGCCCTGCCCGACGATCTTGCTGAAGTCCGTGGGATCGCGCGAGGCGACGACGTCGCCATCGTGCGTCGGCGGCGCGTCGGCCGTGCCCACCGTCAGCTCGACGATGCGATCACCGAGCAGCCCCTGCGTCTCGATACGCGCCACGGAGTTGTGGCGCACGCGGTTGGAGAACCGCCTGGCGATCGACAGGTCGACGCGTACCTTGCCGCCGGGCTCGGCGGGCAGGTTCACGCGCTTCACGCGGCCGATCTGCACGCCCGCCAGCCGTACCGTGGCGCCCTCGTTGAGGCCGCCGACCTCCGTGAAATCCGCGTGGATGGTGTAACGCGCCTCGAACAGCCGCGCGCGCGCGCCGAGGGCGTACACCAGGCCGATCCCCGCCGCCAGCGCCACCAACACGAACACGCCAACGCGAAACTTCAGGCCGAGCTCACTCCGCTCATCGTTCACGTCGTCACCTCGCTTCGCCGGCCAGAAACGCCTGCACGGCCGGATCGCCCGACGTCATGACCTCGTTCGGGCGTCCGACGATGGCGAAACGGCCGTCCACCAGAATGGCCAGCCGGTCCGCCACCGTCCGCGCCAGCTCCACGTCGTGCGTGACGACGATGGACGTGTCCCCGGCGCCGGCTTTCAGTTGCACGATCAGCTCGCCGACCATTTTGGAGTTCGTCGGATCGAGTCCCGCCGTCGGCTCGTCGAACAGCATCAGCTCGGGCTCGATCACGAGCGCGCGGGCGATGCCCACGCGCTTGCGCATGCCGCCCGAGAGCTCGGAGGGCAGCAGCGGCAGCACGTCGGCGCCCAGGCCGACCAGCGACAGCACGTGGACGATACGCTCCTGAATCTCGGGCTCCGACTGGTTGGTGTGCTCGCGCAGCGGAAAAGCCACGTTCTCGCTGACCGACAGCGAGTCGAACAGAGCCGCGCCCTGGAAGACATAGCCCATGCGCCGGCGGATCGGCAGCAGCTCCTCCTCCGAGAGGCGCTCGATGGCGATGCCGAACACGCGCACCTCGCCGGCGGCGGGGCGGATGAGCCCTGCCACGTGTCGCAGCAACACCGTCTTGCCGGAGCCGCTGCCACCCATGACGACGAGCGTCTCGCCGCGCTCGAGCTGGAACGACAGACCGCGCAGCACTTCGGCGCGATCGAACGACTTGCGCAGCCCGACGACGTCGACCACGGGTGGCACGATCGCTCACCAGAAGAGCATGAGGAAGAGCTTGGTGAGGAAGAAGTCGGAGACGATCACGCCCATGGTGACGTGGACGACCGTGGCCGTCGTGGCCCGCCCGAGGCCCTCGGTGCCTCCCGTGGTTGACAGGCCGTTGTAGCAGCCGATCAGCGTCACGATGCCGCCGAAGAAGAACGACTTGCCGATGCCCATGAGGAAATCGCGGGGCACGACCCAATAGGTCGTCACGTTCCAGTAGACGTACATGTCGGCGCCGCGTTCGATCCACATGATGACCATGCCGCCCAGCACGCCGAGCACGTTTGCGAGCACGGTCAGCAGCGGAAACACGATCAACGCGGCCAGCACGCGGGGCACGATCAGACGCTTGATGTAGTTGACGCCGAGCGTCCGCAGCGCGTCGATCTGCTCGGTCACCCGCATCGAGCCGAGCTCTGCCGTGATACCGGAGGCGACCTTGCCGCCGACGAGGATGGCGGTCAGCACGGGGCCGAGCTCGCGCAGGATGGCGAGCGCCGTGAGCGGGCCGACATAGGCCTCCGCGCCGAAGCGCGCCATGTTCACCGCGCTTTGGATCGCGAAGACCATACCGGTGAAGACGGCGGCGACGAGCGCGACGCCGAGCGAGCGCACGCCCATGACGTCCATCTCGTTGAGGATCAGGCGGAAGTACTTCGGCGGAAGCGCGAGGCTCCGGAAGACCTGCGCCGTGAGCAAACCGACGCCGCCGTACCACATCGCCGTCCGTCTGAGATAGGCTTCCATCGCTCACTCCATCGCGAAGCTCTGCACGAAGCGCCGGAAATCCCCGCGGCCGCCGTCGAACTCGTCGGGCGGCGCGACGTAGAGCAGGTCGTACACGCAGCGCGCATCCTTGAGCACGTAGCTCTCGATGCGCATGCGGCCCTCGCCGTTGCGGGGGCGACCCTCCACCAGCAGGTGCGCGGCCCGGCGGCCGGCGAGGTCGGTCTCACCTGCTTCGAGGGTCGCGCGATCGCGCAGGCCGAGCAAGAGGTGACGTTCGAGCAAACCGAAGCTCCGGCGGACCGCGTCGGGGCGGCACGTCGCGTGGGCGAGCATGCCCGCCTCGCCATCGGCGCGCCGCAGCTCCAGCTCGGCGCGCGAGCCGTCGACCACCCGCCAGCCCGGTCCAGGCACCGTGACGCGAAAGCCGTGCTCCGAGCGGTACACGCCATCCTGCAGCCGCCGACCCGCACATCCAGCGAGCATGGTAAAGGCAATGGCCGTGACGAGCGCCGCGCGCCGGGCGCCGGCGCTCACACGCTAACCTCGCGACGCCGCGCGCTCCTGGTGCCGGCGCGCCAGCTCCTCGAGGACGTCCTGGAGCGCGATGCCGCGCTCTCCGAGCAACACCAGCGTGTGGAACCAGAGGTCGGCGACCTCCGACACCACGCGCGCGTCGCCCTCGCCGCCGAGCGCCGCCGTCACGACCTCGATCGCTTCCTCGCCGATCTTTCGGCAGACCGCGACCTCGCCCTTGGCCAGCAACCCCGCGACGTACGAGCCAGGCGCAGGCGCGGCTTTACGTTGCTGGACGATGCGCTCGATGCGCTCGAGCATGTTCGCGGCGGCGCCCGGGCCCGACAGCGCGTTGAAAAAGCAGCTTCGCGCGCCGGTGTGGCAGGCCACACCCTCCTGGTGCACCTGCACCACGAGCGTGTCGCCGTCACAATCCGCATAGACGCCCTGCACGTGCTGCACGTGACCAGACGTCTCGCCCTTCTGCCATGGCGCCTGCCGGGAGCGCGACCAGAAGTGCGTGAGGCCACTCGTCAACGTCTTCGCGACGGCGTCGCGATCCATCCACGCGACCATCAGCACCTCGCCCGTCTCGGCCTCCTGCACCACGGCGGGGATCAGGCCACGCTCGTCGTACGTCAGCTCCTCCGGCGTCACCGCCGCACCTCGACTCCGCGATCCGCAAGATAGCGCTTGGTTTCCGCGATCGTGTGGATGCCGAAATGGAACAGCGAGGCGGCCAGCGCCGCATCGGCGCGCCCGTCGACCAACGCCTCATGGAAGTGCTGGAGCGTGCCCGCGCCGCCGGATGCGATCACTGGCACCGTCACCGCCTCCGACACCGCACGCGTGAGCTCGAGATCATAGCCGTCCTTGGTGCCGTCGCGATCCATGCTCGTCAGGAGGATCTCGCCGGCGCCGAGCGCGACGGCTTCCTGCGTCCACGTCACGGCGTCGCGTCCCGCGGCGTTGCGCCCACCGTGGGTGTACACGCCCCAGTGATCGCCTTCACGTCGGGCGTCGACGGCCACGACGATGCACTGGCTGCCGAAGCGCTCGGCGGCTTCGCGGATCAGCTCGGGGCGCGCCAGCGCAGCGGTGTTCAGCGAGACCTTGTCGGCGCCAGCGCGGAGCAACCGCCGCACGTCGTCCACCGAGCGAATGCCGCCACCGACGGTGAGCGGCATGTAGATGCCCTCCGCCGTGCGCCGCACGACGTCGAGCATGATGTCACGCGCCTCGTGCGAGGCCGTGATGTCCAGGAAGACGAGCTCGTCGGCGCCCTGAGCGTCGTAGGCGATCGCCGCCTCGACGGGATCACCCGCGTCGCGGAGGTCAACGAACCTCACACCTTTGACGACGCGGCCGTCTTTGACGTCCAGGCACGGGATGATGCGCTTGGCGAGCATAGGCTTATTGGAGCGGGTGCCGCGGGTCGTGCTCTGACCGCGGGTGGCCTGCCCTAGACGCGCGTGGCTCCGCCGCGACGCGCATGGCCTCAGCTAACGAGAGCGCCCCGGTATACAGCGCTCGCCCGACCACAACACCCTCGATGCCGGCGTCGGCCACGGCAGCCAGTGCCGCAACGTCCGAGACGCTGCCGACCCCGCCGGACGCGAGGACTGGAATGCCCGACGCCTTCGCCAGGGCAACCGTGTCGTCGATGTTCGGCCCGCGACCCGTGCCGTCACGGCTCACGTCGGTGTAGAGAAGCGCCCCGATGCGCTGCGCGCCGCTTTGATCGCGCAGTGCCAGCGCGAACTCGATCGGCGTCAGACCGGAGAGATCGACCCAGCCCTTGAGAGCCACCTTCCCGTCACGCGAGTCGACGGCCACGATCACGCGTCGGCCGAACCGTCGGCTGATCTCGTCCAGGAACGGCGGCTCCAGCGCGCGCGTGCCGACGACAACCCAGTGGCCGCCGGCTTCGAGTACGGATTCGATGGCGCCGACGTCACGCAGACCGCCGCCGACCTCAACGGGCACGGGCGCGACGGCGGCGATGATCTTCGCGATGACAGCGGTCTGCCGCGGCCTGCCGAACGCGCCGTCGAGATCGACGACGTGCAGCCGCTGAGCCCCGCGCGCCGCCCACTGCGTGGCCATCGCAACGGGATCTTCGGAGAACACCGTCTCGGCATCTGCGCGGCCCTCGCGCAGGCGGACGCAACGACCGTCTCTGACGTCGACGGCGGGGATGACGATCACGTCGATTCCTTCACGATGGCCGCGAAGTTCTCGAGCATGCGCAGGCCCCAAGCCTGGCTCTTTTCCGGATGGAACTGCGTGGCGTGGGTGCGGCCGAGCTCGATCGCGACGGCGAAGCGCACCCCGTACTCGCACCACGCTTGCTTCAGCGGCCCGGTGCTGCTGGTCACACAGTCGCCGGTGCGCGTTTCGGGATAGTACGAGTGCACGAAATAGAACCGCGCGCCCTCGGGGACCCCGTCGAAGAGGCGCAGACGGCCGCCGTGCTCGACGCTGTTCCAGCCCATGTGAGGCACCTTGCGGCCCGCGGGAAAACGGCGCACCACGCCGGGAATCACGTCGAGCCCGCGGCCCTCGCCGAATTCTTCGCTGCTGGTGAACAACAACTGATAGCCGAGGCAGATGCCCAGAAACGGCCGCGTGCCGTCGAGCGCTCGACGCAGCGATGGGATGAGGTCGAGGCGCGCGAGATTCGCCATCGCGTCGTGAAACGCGCCGTCGCCCGGCAGCACAACCGCATTCGCCTCGTCGACTGCGCGCGGATCCTGGGTGACGACGGCCGGCACGCCCACACGCGCGAACGCTTTTTCGACCGACCCGAGATTGCCCCGACCGTAGTCTACGATCGCAATCATAGGCTCGCCTCGCCTACGGCTGCGGCTCGCACTGCTACGACCGCGATCACCTACAGCGTCCCCTTGGTCGACGGCAGGATTCCGGCGATGCGCGGATCATGGCGCGTGGCCTGTGCCAACGCGCGGCCCACGGCCTTGAAGACCGCCTCGGTGATGTGATGCAGGTTGTGCCCGTAATGCATCGTCACGTGGAGCGTGATCTCGGCGTTGAACGCGAACGCACGAAAGAACTCCTGCAGCAGATCGCAGTCGAAGTTCGAGACACGCCCGCGCGCGACCGGTACGCTGAAGACGAGATAGGGCCGCCCCGACACATCCACCGCCGCGGACACCAGGGTCTCGTCCATCGGAATCGAGGCGGTACCGAAGCGGACGATGCCCTTCTTGTCGCCCAGCGCCTGCCGGATCGCCTGACCGAGCACGATGCCGACGTCTTCCACCGTGTGGTGCTGGTCCACCTCGATGTCGCCCTGCGCCTCCACGGCGAGGTCGACGAGGCCATGCTTGGAGAACGCCTCGAGCATGTGGCTGAAGAACGGGATGGGCGTGGTGATCTTCGAGGCGCCCGTGCCGTCGAGCCCGAGCGTCAGCGTGATTTCCGTCTCCTTCGTCTTGCGCTCCACGCGTGCCTGCCGTGCCTGGCTCATGTGGGATGACCCTCCGTGCGTGCCTCGGCGGCGCGGCCGTGCGCCGTCAGTCCCTCGATCCGCGACAGCGTCGTCAGGTGCGGAAGCGCCGCAGCCAGCCCCGACAGCGAGTACTCGAGCACGCTCGAGCGCTTCACGAAGTCCTCCGTGCCGAGCGGCGACGCAAACCGCGCGGTGCCCGCCGTGGGCAGGACGTGGTTCGGGCCCGCGACGTAGTCGCCGACGACCTCCGGCGTGTGGGCGCCGAGGAACACGGCGCCGGCGTGACGGACGCGCGGCAACAGCACGGCCGGCACGGCCACCATCAGCTCGAGGTGCTCGGGGGCCAGGCGGTTGGCGATCTCGACAGCGCGCTCGAGGCTCTCGGTCACGATCAGCGCACCGTGATCGCGGAGCGCTGCAGCGGCGATCTGACGCCGGTCCAGTGCGGCGAGGCGCCGGTCGAGCGCCGCCTCCACCCGAGGCGGCAGCGTCGCTGCGTCCGTGATGAGGACGGCACGGGCCATCGGATCGTGCTCGGCCTGCGCGAGCAGATCGGCGGCGATCCAGTCGGGATTCGCCCCGCCGTCGGCGACGACGACGACCTCGCTCGGCCCTGCCATCATGTCGATGCCGACCTCGCCGAAGACGCGCGTCTTCGCGAGCGCGACGTAGATGTTGCCGGGTCCCACGATCTTGTCGACGCGGCGGATCGTCGCGGTGCCGTACGCCAGCGCGGCGACGGCCTGCGCGCCGCCCAGGCGCCATGCCTCGGTGACGCCCGCCACACGCGCGGCGGCGAGCACGACCGGATTCACGCGTCCGTCGGCGCCCGGCGGCGTGACGAGCACGATCTCCTTCACGCCCGCGACGCGCGCGGGCACGGCCGTCATCAACACGGTCGACGGGTACGTCGCGCGGCCGCCGGGAATGTACACGCCGACGCGATCGAGTGGCCGAACTTCTTGACCGAGGCTCGATCCGTGCTCGTCGGTGAGACGCCACGACTTGGGCATCGCGGCCGCGTGATAGCGCTCGATGCGCTCCGCCGCATAATCGAGCGCCGTGCGCGAGGCCGGATCCAGCGCGCGCAGCGCCGCGTCCATCTCCGCCGGCGCGATGGCCAGCGCTAACGCGGAGGTCGCCGCGAAGCCATCCAGCTTGGCCGTGTGCTCGATCAGCGCGGCGTCGCCGCGCGCGCGGACGTCGGCGAGGATCGCGTCCACCGCGGCCGACACGTCGAGCGGCACCTGGGACGGCGGACGGTCGAGCGCCTTCACGACCGCATCGACACCGAGGGTCCGCGTGTCCAGCGTCCGGATCATCGGGACACCGTCAGGCGCGCGCGCATATCGTCGATGAGCCGCGTGACCGCGGCGTGCTCAGTTTTCATCGACGCGCGATTGACGATCAGCCGCGCCGTCGAGCGCGTGATCTCAGCCACCTCCACCAATCCGTTGGCGCGCAGCGTCTCGCCGGACTGGACCAGGTCCACGATGCGATCGGCGAGCCCGACCAGCGGCGCCAGCTCGATCGAGCCGTCGAGCCGCACGATTTCGACCTGGATGCCGCGGGTGGAGAAATACTCCTCCGTGAGCCGCGGATACTTCGTCGCCACGCGGACCCACGACCACTTGGCGGGGTCGTCGCGCTCCCAGAGCGCCCGCGGCTCGGCAACCACGAGGCGGCAAAAGCCGAAGCCGAGATCGAGCGGTTCGTACACGTCGGGTTCCTGCTCGAGCAGGATGTCCCTGCCGACGACGCCGAGATCGGCCGCACCGTATGTGACGTAGGCCGGCACGTCGGCGGGCTTCAGCAGCAGGATCTCCAGGTCGCGACCAGCGTCCCGGAAGATCAGCTTGCGTGAATCGGGATCGATGCCCGTCACGCCGAGCTCACGCAGCAGGTCGAGCGCCGGATCGAGCAGCCGGCCCTTCGGCAGCGCGAGCGTCAGGCCGCTCTTCATCGACGTCGGCCCGCCACGAAGCGCTCGACGCCGGCCAAATCACGACGCGTGGCGACCGCCTCAAAGCCTGCGGTCTCCATGAGCCCGACGACATCGCGCACCTGCGCGTCACCGCCCGTTTCGAGCACGAGCGCCCCACCGGGCACGAGCCACGCCGGCGCCTGAGCAACGATGCGGCGGATCACGGCGAGCCCGTCGCGCCCGCCATCCATCGCGACTCGCGGATCGTGCCGACTGACCTCGGGACTCAACGTCGCGATGAGGTCCGTCGGCAAGTACGGAGGATTGGACACGATGAGGTCGGCACGGACCGCCGCCAGCGCGGAGAACAGATCCGACACTTCCACGGTGACGCTGCCCGAGAGTCCCAGCGCGGCGATATTGTCCCGTGCCAGCGCGACGGCGCGCGGCGACGTTTCCAGCGCGATCACCTTCGCGCGTGGCCGCTCCCACGCGATCGCACACGCGATACATCCGGTGCCCGTTCCGACATCGATGACGAGCGGCGTCGCGACGACGGACGGCAGCAGCTCGAGCGCCCACTCGGCCAGCAGCTCGGTTTCCGGCCGAGGAACGAGCGCATCGGGCCCAACGCGCAGCGTGACGTGACGGAAAGGAGCCGTGCCCAGCACGTGCTGGAGCGGCTCGCGGCTCATGCGTCGTCGCAAACGCGCGACGTATCGCCCCGCCTCCGCCGGCTCCAGCGTTCGTCGCGGCTCGATCCGCAGCGCGCCGCGAGGCATCCGCAGCACGCTGGCCAGCAGCCACTCGGCGTCGACGGCGGCGGCATCCACACCGGCCGCCTGCAATGCGTCGGCGCCGGCGGCCAATGCAACCGCCACGCTCGGACGCGAGTCGAGCAGCGCGTCCGGATCCAGCGCGCGCGTCACGACGACTCGACCTTCTGCAGGCGCTCGGCCTGCTCCGCGGTCGTGAGCGTGTCGATGATCTCGTCCAGATCACCCTCGAGGATTTCGGGCAGGCGGTGCAGCGTGAGCCCGATGCGATGATCGGTGACCCGGCCCTCGCGGAAGTTGTAGGTCCGAATCCGTTCGCTGCGCTCGCCGGTGCCCACCTGCGAGCGTCGGTCGGCCGCCATCGCCGCTTGCTGCTCTTCTTGCGCGCGCTCGAGCAGCCGCGCCTTCAGCACGCGCATCGCTTTCGCGCGGTTCTTGAGCTGCGAGCGCTCGTCCTGACACGTCACGACCAGGCCTGTGGGAATGTGGGTGATCCGCACGGCCGAGTCGGTCGTGTTGACGCCCTGGCCGCCGGGACCCGAGGAGCGATACACGTCCACCCGCAGATCCTTCTCTTCCACACGGACGTCGACGTCCTCTGCTTCCGGCAGCACGGCGACGGTGACGGTGGAAGTGTGAATGCGGCCGCTCGCCTCCGTGACCGGGACGCGTTGCACGCGATGCACGCCACGCTCGAACTTGAGCCGGCTCCAGGCGCCGCGACCCTGGACGAAGAAGATGACTTCCTTCAGCCCGCCGACGCCGGTCGGGCTCGAGTCCATCACTTCAACCTTCCAGCGATGCGTCTCCGCGTACTTCGTGTACATACGCGCGAGGTCGGCGGCGAAGAGCGCCGCCTCGTCGCCGCCGGCGCCCGCGCGGATTTCGACGAAGACGTTCTTGTCGTCGTTGGGGTCCTTGGGGAGGACGAGCTTCTTGAGGTCCTCCTCCAGCGTCGTCTGGCGCACCGACAGCTCATCGATCTCCGCCTGCGCGAGCTCGGCGAGCTCGCGGTCGCCGCCCTCGGCGAGGATGTGCCGCGCCTCCCCGAGACGTTTGAGCACGTCGCGGTACTCGGTGAACTTGTCGACGATCTCCAGCGTGTCGGCGTGCTCCTTGCGCAGGCGGGCGTACTCGGCCGGTTGGCTGAAAATCGCGGGGTCGGCGAGGATGCGGGCGATCTGCTGCGATCGCTCTTCGATCTGGCGGAGCTTATCGAACAGCACGACTCAGCTCCGCCGCGCCGAGGGGCCGGCGCTTATTTCGCGGCCGCGGGCTGCCGCTTGTACTTGCGCTGGAAGCGCTCGACACGGCCGGCCGTGTCCATGAGCTTCTGCTTGCCCGTGAAGAACGGATGGCACTTCGAGCACACCTCGACGTGGATGTCCGGACGGGTGGAGCGAGTCTTGATGACCTCTCCGCAGGCGCAGATGATCGTGGTGTCGACGTAGTCCGGATGAATACCCACCTTCACGGCTCAGCCCTCCCTCAGGAAGCCTAACGATACCAGCGACGCCCCAGAATTGCAAAAAGCGCGGACGCTTAGCCAACTTTGAGATGTCGATCGCAAAGAACAGGATGCCGGGTCGTTCTCGGCGAGGAGGGCGGGGAGGCATCGGAGGGGGCCGTCGCGCCGGAGGCGTGCCGGTAAGTCGCCCCCTCCGAATGTCTACCCCATGCTGTGCATCGAGGCGAGAAACTCCTTGTTGCTGCGGGTGAGCTTGAGCTTGTCCAGCAGCAGCTCCATGGCCTCGACAGGGTTGAGCTGCGACAGCGCCTTGCGCAGGAGCCAGACCTTCTGCAGCTCGTCCTTCTCGAGCAGCAGCTCCTCTTTGCGGGTGCCGGACTGCTCGATGTTGATCGTCGGGAAGATGCGTTTGTCCATGAGGCGCCGGTCGAGATGGACTTCCATGTTGCCGGTGCCCTTGAACTCTTCGAAGATCACGTCGTCCATGCGGCTGCCCGTGTCCACGATGGCGGTGGCCATGATGGTCAGCGAGCCGCCCTCCTCGATGTTACGCGCCTGCGCGAAGAACCGCCGCGGTCGCTGCAGGGCGTTGGCGTCGAGACCGCCTGAGAGCACCTTGCCGGACGAGGGAATGACCGCGTTGTGGGCGCGCGCGAAGCGCGTGAGGGAGTCGAGCAGGATCACGACGTCACGCTTGTGCTCGACCAGCCGCTTGGCCTTCTCGATGACCATGTCGGCCACCTGGATGTGGCGCTGGGGAGGCTCGTCGAAGGTGGACGAGATGACCTCGCCCTTCACCGAGCGCTGCATGTCGGTGACCTCTTCCGGCCGCTCGTCGA
>DAIRVP010000113.1:0-17316 GCA_036802765.1 Candidatus Rokuibacteriota bacterium | reverse complement strand
TACCTCGAGCACATGCTGTTCAAGGGCACGCCGACGCGGCCGCCCGGCTCGATCGACGCCGAGCTCGAGGGCCTGGGCGGCAGCAGCAACGCGTTCACCTCGTACGACTTCACACACTTCGACGTCGTCGTGCCGTCGAGCGCGCTGCGCGCAGCGGCCGAGCTGCTCGCGGACATCGCGGTCAATGCCTCGTTCGTGCCGGCCGAGCTCGAGAGCGAGAAGAAGGTCGTGTTCGAGGAGATGAATCTGACCGAGGACGACCCCGAGCGCTACCTGCAGCGACGGGTCACGGAGGTCGCCTATCAGGGACATCCCTACGGCCGGCCGATTCTCGGTACGCGCGAGCTGGTGCGCGATCTCACACGTGACACGCTCAACGCGTATTACAAGAAGCGCTACGTGCCGGCCAACATGGTCGTCGTCGTGGTCGGTGCCGTGACCGCGGCGCAGGCCCGCGCCGTGGCCGACGAAACGTTCGGTCGTCTCAACGGACAAGAGCCGCCCCGGCCTACCGTGCTGCCGCCGAAACCCGTGACGCCGGGGACCAGCGAGGATATTCGCCGTCCCGAGCAGCAGGCGTACCTGGGCCTCGCCTGGCACGCGGCGCCGACCGGCAACACGGACATCTATGCCGTCGATTTGCTCACGTACATCCTCGGGGACGGTCCGTCGAGCCGATTGAATCAGGTGCTGCGTGAGCAGCGCGGTCTGGTGCAGACGATCGAGGCCCAATACTTCACGCGCCAGCTGTCCGGGCTCGTCGCCGTCACGGCGCGGCTCGACGCCAAGAACCTGGACGCCGCCGAGGCGGCGGTGCGCGAGGTGCTTCGCCGGGTACGGGACGAGGGCGTGACCGCCGCGGAGCGGGAGCGTGCGATCGTCACCGCGGAATCCACCTACGCGTTCGATATCGAAACGGCGGAGGGGCTGGCACGCAATTACGGCGAGGCGGAGACCACGTGGACGCTGCAGGCCCAGGTGCAGTACCTCGATCGCTTGCGTCGCGTCACCGCCGACCAGATTCGCGCGGCCGCGCGGACCTACCTGGGCGACGACAACTACGTGCGCGTCCGCTTCGTGCCCGAGGGTGCACGGTGACGCGTCGTCTCCTGCTGGCGGCCCTGATCGTGCTCCTCCTCGCGCCGGCGCCCGCGCTCACGCAGTCGGCCGACGAGGTGCGCCGAACGCGGCTGCCGAATGGCCTCAGCGTGATGGTGCGTCGCAGCGAGGTCGCGCCGGTCGTCGCGGTCTCGCTCCTGGTTCGCATGGGCACGCGCTGGGAGACGCCCGAGACGGCGGGCATCTCGAATTTCGTCCAGGCGGTCATGGTCAAGGGTACGACGCGGCGGAGCGGCGGGGAGCTCGCCGAGACCGTGGCTGGGCTCGGCGGCAAGCTGAGCGCCTCGGGCGACGCCGACTATTCCGAGATCCGCGCCTCCGCGCTGTCGCGCTTCTGGCGCGAGCTGCTCGGCCTCACCGCCGAGCTCGCGCTCGAGCCGAAGTTCGCTCCCGAAGAGGTGGAGCGTGAGCGCAACTTCGTCCTCTCACGTGTGCAACGCCGCCGCGACAATGCGCCGTCGCACGCCTTCGACGAATTCTACGCGCTGCTCTATGGACCCCATCCGTACGGGTTGCCGACGCTCGGAACACCGGAGTCTCTCGCGCGCTTCGATCACGCCGCGGTGGTCGCGCGCTATCGTGCCTTCTATCAGCCGGACCGCATGGTTCTCGCCGTGAGTGGTCAAGTTCCCGTGGACGACGTGCTCGCCGAAGCGCAGCGCCTCTTCGGCGCGCTGCCCGCCCGAAACACCGCGGACCTCGACAAGCCGAATCCGCGGGCCGCCTCGATGGCACCGCGCCGCGTGATCGAGCAGGCGGCCCAGCAAACGCAGATCCTGATGGGCGGGCTCGCGCCGCCCCTCGATCATCCCGATCACGCCGCGGTGAAGGTCCTCTCGACCGTGCTCGGTGGTGGCATGGCCGGGCGTCTCTTCGCCGAGCTGCGCGACAAGCGCGCGCTGGCGTACACCGCGACCTCCTTCTACGAGCCGGTGAAGGAGCCCGGCGCACTGGTGCTCTATCTCGGTACCACGCCGCAAACGGCGGCGCAGGCCGAGCAGGCGTTGCTGGACGAGGTCACGCGCATCAAGCGCGATCCGGTGCCGGACGCCGAGCTCGCGCGCGCGAAGGGTTATTTGCTGGGCCGCTACGCCATGGACCGTCGGACGAGCGAGCGGCTCGCCTGGTATCTCGCGTTCTACGACGTCGAGGGTGTGGGCGCCGACTATCCCGAGCGCTATCGCGCCGCGGTGCAAGCGGTCACCGCCGCGGATGTCCAGCGGGCCGCGCGAACGTACCTCGCCGCACCGGTCACGGTCGTGCTCGGTCCGCGTCCGCCGCGCTGAGCACGCTGCTCGATCGTCTACAGGCGCTGTTCCCCGACGCCTCGCGCACGGCCATGCGCGACTGGCTCGCGTCGGGTCGCGTGCGCGTCGACGGCGTCGTCACACGCCGTGGCGCGACCGAAGTTCAGCCGACGGCGCGGATCAGCCTCGGCCTGGCCGCCCCGACGTTTCCCGCCGCGCTGCGGCTCGTGCACGAGGACGACGATCTGCTGGTCATCGACAAGCCCGCGGGTCTGCTGACCGTGGCCACCGAGCGCGAGCGCGAGCACACGGCCTATCGGATGCTCTTCGAGTACGTCGCGGCCCAGCCGCACGGAGCCTCGCGTCGCGCGAAGCCGCGGCTCTTCATCGTCCACCGCCTCGATCGCGAGACGTCGGGTCTGCTCGTCTTCGCCAAGTCCGCGGCGGTCAAAGCGCGGCTGCAAGCGCAGTTCGCGGCGCGCACCGTCGAGCGCGGCTACGTGGCGGTGGTGGAAGGGCGTGTGCGCGACGACGCGGGCGTGCTGCGCGATCACGTCGTGACGGATCCGACGACGCTGCGCGTGCGCACCGCGCGCGGCGGTCGCGAAGCGATCACCGAGTATCGTGTCCGTGAGCGTCGTGCCCGCTCAACCCTGGTCGAGCTGCGCCTGCGGACCGGACGCCGCGGCCAGATCCGCGCTCAGCTCGCCGCGCTCGGCCATCCCATCGTCGGCGATCGCGTGTTCGGAGCAACGAGCGATCCGCTGCGCCGCGTCTGCCTCCACGCCACCGTGCTCGGCTTCGTCGACGCGCGAGGCCACGCGCGTCGATTCACGAGCCCCCCTCCGTTCTGAACGAACCGCATTGCCAGCCCGCACGGTGTCCAGGGCCGAATGGCCAGCCGTTTGCGCGCGTCTCATCGGGTGACCGCAACACCAGGTGAGATGAGATCAGGAGGTTCGCAAAGATGACAACGCGAACGATATCGGCGATTGCGGGGCTCGGTCTGCTCGCAACGACGCTCGGAGCGTGTAGCACGCTGGCGGGCGCGGGCCTTGGTGCGGGCGCCGGCGCGGCCGTTGGCGCGGGCACCGGCTACGGTGCTGGCAAGGGCGCGCTGATCGGAACGGGTGTGGGCGCCGCGGCCGGCGCCATCTACGGCATCACCAAGAAGTAGGAGTGAGGAGGATGGTCGCGGGGGCCCCAAGCCCCCGCGCCGTCAGGCCTCGAGCTCTTCGCGGCGCGCGCCGCGCGCTTCCTCGGCGGCCTTGATCTCGTCGGCGAACAGTCCCGCGTGCAACGGGCAGGGCGGCTTGTTCTCTTCCACGTACTGACACTCGGTCTGATTGCACTGCACGAAGTAGCCCTGTACCCGCCCGAACCCTCCAGGTCGCTTCAGCCGAATCATCACCGCCTCGGACACCACGGAACACCAGAACTCTCGCGCACGGCCTCGACTCACGCCTCGCGTCTCCTTCCTGACAGCGTCTCCCACCATACGCTTTCCTGCGCGTCGTGACAATGCAAACGGCGGCGCCGGGGCCGCCGATTTGGTGTCGCCAATGCGACGCGAGTTCATATATATTGTGGCGCTAGGTTTCTGAGGTCAATCCGTCCGGGAGGAATGGCTTTGCGTCGCTCGGCGCTGGATCGCATCACTACAGTTGCGTCCGTCGGCGTGCTCGCGCTCGTATTGACGGCCTGCAGCACGTTCTCCGGCGGCGCACCCATCGAGCCCGCGATCGTCATCGGGCCGCCGACCACGATCGAGGCGGCGCTGCCGCCCGACGGCGAGGTTGGAGCCGCGCCGACGGCGACGGCGCCCGACGCCTCGCGGTCGCTGGTCGCCGCCGCGCCGACCGCCTCGGATGCCGCCATCGACGATGCGCAGCCGGCACCGGAGATCGCGGCGCTCGCCGACGGCATGGCGCAGGCGCGTCAGCCCGGCGCGGACACGGACATGGAGCCCGAGGAATACGACCCGTGGGAAGGCTGGAACGAGCCGATGTTCAACTTCAATCGAAAGGTCGACCAGTACGTCCTCAAGCCGGTCGCGAAGGGCTACAACTTCGTGGTGCCGGACGAGATCCAGATCATGATCTCCAACGGGTTCGACAACATCTCGTTCGTGCCGCGGCTCGTGAACAGCGTGCTGCAGGGCAAGATGCTCGGTGCCGGCCGCGAGCTGAGCCGCTTCCTGATCAACAGCACGGCCGGTGTCGGCGGTCTCTTCGATCCGGCGAAGGACGTCTTCGGCATCCTGAAGAGCCGCGAGGATTTCGGCCAGACGCTCGGCGTATGGGGCGTCGGACCCGGCCCCTACGTGATCATGCCCTTCCTGGAGCCGCTGACCGTTCGCGACGGCGTCGGCAAGGCCGTTGACGCCGCGATGGACCCTCTGGCGTACTTCCTGCCGCTCATCTGGGATCGGCTCGCCATGAAGGTGGGCGACATCGTCAACGAGCGTTCACTGAACCTGGATCTCTTCCAGGGCTTCGAAGAGAGCGTGATCGACATGTACAGCGCCGTCCGTCACGCGTATCTGCAGCGCCGCCTCCGCCTCATCCGCGAATAGCGACGACGAGGAATCTCCGGCGTGGGGTGGCGAAGCTGGGCCGCCGGCGGCACGGCGATCGGGCTGGCTCTGCTCGGGGTGGGGCTGGCCATGTACGGCTCCCGAGCCCTGGCCGCGTCCGAGAGCGAACGTAACGTCCAGACGGGTCGCGCCCTCTTCTCCACCCACTGCGCGACCTGCCACGGTGACAGCGGCCGCGGCGACGGCGCCTCCGCCGCGGGTTTTGGCACCCGGCCCGCCGACCTCACCGATGGGCGTCTGATGAACGGCTTGCCCGACGAATTTCTGGTGAGCGTGATCACGCACGGGGGACCGGCGCAGGGGCTCGCGCCGACGATGCCGCCGTTCGACCGCACGCTCAGTGCCGACCAGATCCGCGCCGTCGTCACCTTCGTCCGCACGCTCGCGCGGCCGGAGTATCGTGGCGGACCGACGACGCTGGTGCGGCCGCCACACGCGCCGCGGCAGCCGATCTTCTTCAACCACGTCATCCACGCCGGCTCGTTCCAGATCCCGTGTCAGTACTGCCACGCCGACGCGCGCCGGTCCGAGTACGCGGGGCTGCCCTCGGTCGAGCGCTGTCTCGGCTGCCACAAGATCATCGGCGTCGCCGACAATCCCGAGATCGGCAAGATCCACGAGTACGCGCGCCGCGGCGTCCCAATTCCGTGGGTGCGCATCTTCAAGGTGCCCGAGTTCACCCAGTTTCCGCACAAACCGCACGTGCGCGCAGAGGTCGCCTGCCAGACCTGCCACGGTCCGATCGAGCGCATGCCCGTGGTCGGTGGCGATATCGGGCCTGCCATCACCGACGATCTGACGCGTCTGATCGGGTTGAATCCGCCGCAGCGTCCGTTCACGATGGGCTGGTGCGTCGAGTGTCACCGCCGCGAGAACGCGGCGCGCGCGATGCACGCGCCGCTCGACTGCATCGCCTGCCACCACTGAGACGCGTGCGCGCGCGGACGTCGCGCCGGGCGCTCATGCGGACGGAGATCCTCACCACCGCCGCGGAGCTGTTCCGCGCGCGGGGATATCGCGCCACGACACTGGACGATCTGGCGCGCCGGCTCGGCATCTCGAAGGCGACCGTGTACGGCCACTTCCACTCGAAGGAAGATTTGCTCGCGGCGATCTTCCACCGGACCATGACGCTCGCGGAGGCGGGCCTCGCAGCGATCCGGGCGAGCCGGCTGCCTCCGGCCGAGCAGCTGCGCGAGGTGATCCGCCATCACGTCCGGCTCGTCGTCGCCGAGCGCGCGTTCCTCACGGTGTTCTTCAGCGAGGAGAGCAGTCTGCCCGCACGACTGCAACGCGACATCGTGCGTCGCAAAGCACGCTACGACGGCGCGGTGCGCCGGATCGTCGAGCGCGCGGCGCGGGCGGGCGAGATTCGGGCCTCCGAGCCGCGGCTGCTCGTGCTCGCGCTGCTCGGCATGTCCAACTGGGTGTATCGCTGGTATCACCCTGGTCGCGGGCGCGCGTGGGATGCCGACACCATCGCCGACGCCTTCATCGATCTCGTCGAGCGCGGGTATCTAGCGACGCCGGCTGCTCATGGTCGCGAAGTGGGTCGACGTCTCGAGCGGCTGGAGGGAGAGATCCGGGCGCTACGGCCGCTGCTACGCGGCGCCAACCGAGGCTGACGCGGTCCTAATCAGCTTTGAAGTACTTCGCCGCGGGATGGTGGAACACGAGCGCCGACACCGAGGCCTCCGGATCCATCATGAACCCCTCGGTGAGGTGCACGCCGATCGTGGTGTCAGGCCGCAGCAGCCGCCAGAGCGTGGCCTGATCGGCGAGGTCGGGACACGCCGGATACCCGAACGAGACGCGGATGCCGCGGTAGCGCCCCTTGATCCGGTCGGCGACGGTGACCTCCGGCGGATCGGGAAATCCCCAGAGCGTGCGCAGCCGCGCGTGCAGCATCTCCGCGAACGCTTCGGCGGATTCGATTGCGAGGGCCTGGAGCGCGTGCGAGCGTAGATACACGCCCTGCTCCTTCCAGCGCGCGGCAAGCTCGCGGACGCCGGCGCCGCACGTCACCGCGAACAGCGCGACCCAGTCGTCGGCGTCATCACGCACGTAGTCGGCCAGGCACAGCCGCTCGCCGGCCGGCTGTCGCGGGAACGTGAAGCGCGCGACCTCGCTCGCGTCGGCTCCGAAGAGCCGGATCGTCTCGCCGTCCGAGCGAGCGCGGAACCAGCGGTGTACGCCGTCGGCGCGCAAGAGACCATCGCGAATCGCCTCCGCCTTCAGCGCCTCGACGACGTCATGCAGCTCGCGCGCCTTCGGGTCGCCGTCCTCGAGCAGCCGCGACACGAGGCCGCGCAGTCCCATGTGCTTGCCGTACAGCATCTGGAGATTCAGGTACGGATAGATCTGGGCGAGCGGCACCTGGCGCAGCAGGTGTGATTCGAGGTCGGGCGGCGCGGGCGGATCGACTCGCGGAATGTCGGCCTTGGCCCGTGTCGGCGGCGTCGCCGGCCGCGGCGCCTCGGCCGTGACAGCGCCCGCAAGCGCCGCCTGCTCTGCGCGCACGCGCTCGACGAGTCGATCTCTCGTGGGCGCCGCGAACAGCTGATTGGCGAGGTCGAGCCCCTCCATCGCGTCCTTGGCATAGACCGTGAGCCCGCCGTACTCGGCAGCGATGCGCGTGGCCGTGAACTTCTTGGTGAGCGCCGCGCCGCCCACGAAGAGCGGGATCTCGATGCCGGCCGCCTTGAGATCCTGCGCGGTCACGACCATCTGCTGCGCCGACTTCACGAGGAGGCCGGACAGCCCCAGCGCGTCCGGCTTGTGCGTGTGGTAGGCGGCGATCAGATCTTCGGGCGGCACCTTGATCCCGAGGTTGATCACGCGGTAGCCGTTGTTGCCGAAGATGATCTCAACGAGGTTCTTGCCGATATCGTGCACGTCGCCCTTGACGGTGGCCAGCACGATCACGCCACGCATGGCGGCGTCGGCCTTTTCCATGTGCGGCTCGAGATGCGCCACCGCCGCCTTCATCGCCTCGGCAGACTGCAGCACCTCGGCGACGATCAGCTGGTTGTCGTTGAACAGGCGTCCAACCTCGTCCATGCCCCGCATCAGCGGGCCGTTGATGATGTCGAGTGGCGCCGTCTCGCGTAGCTTCTCGTCGAGATCCTCGAGCAGGCCGTCGCGGCTGCCTTCGACGATGTAGCGCGCGAGGCGCGCGTCCAGCGGCAACGCGTCGCGGGCGACCGGCGCTTTCACGCGATCGCGGAAGTGGGCGGCGAAGGCGGCCACCGGGTCTGCGCCGCGGTTGTACAGCAGATCCTCCGCGAGCCGGCGCTCCTCCTCGGGAATGGACGGATAGCGCTCGAGCCGCTCGGTGTTGATGATCGCGTAGTCGAGACCCGCCTTCGTGCAGTGATAGAGGAAGACGCCGTTCAGGACTTCGCGGCCTGCCGCGGGCAGCCCGAACGAGACGTTCGAGATTCCCAGGATGGTTTTGCACTCCGGGAACCGTGCTTTGATCGCGCGCAGCCCCTCGATGGTCTCGACGGCCGAGCCGATGTAGTTCGCGTCGCCCGTGCCGACGGGGAAGACGAGCGGATCGAAGATCACGTCGCGCGCGGGTATGCCGTATTTCCGCGTGAGCAGCTCGTACGACCGCTCGGCGATCTCGAGCTTGCGCGCGCGGCTGACCGCCATGCCCTGCTGCTTGTTCTCGTCGATGCACCCCACCACCGTGGCCGCCCCGTACGTGCGCAGCAGCGGCGCCACGCGCTCGAAGCGCTCCTCACCGTCCTCGAGGTTGATCGAGTTCACGATCGCCTTGCCCTGGCAGTGGCGCAGGGCCAGCTCGATGACGGCGGCGTCGGTGGAGTCGATCATGAGCGGCACCTTCACGCGCCGGGTCAGCTCGCGCATGAAGCGGTCCATGTCCGCCGTCTCGTCGCGGTCCGGGTTGGCGAGGCACACGTCGAGCACCTGTGCGGAGGCGCGCACTTGCGCGCGGCCGACCTCGGCCGCGTCATCGAAGCGGTCGGCGACGACCAGCTCTTTGAACTTGCGCGAGCCGATGACGTTGGTGCGTTCGCCGACGAAGATCGGTCGATTGTCGTCGGCGGGGTAGAGCACCTCGATCCCGCTCACGGCCTGCGGCTCTGCGATAGCCGGGCGCCGCGGCGCCTTGCCGGCGACCAGGCGCGCGATCGCGCGGATGTGCTCGGCGGTCGTCCCGCAGCAGCCGCCGACGAAGTTGACCCAACGCTCGTCGACGAAGCGCGCGAGCTTCTGCGCGAGACTCTGCGGCGTCTCCCCGTACTGGCCGCGCTCGTCGGGCAGGCCCGCGTTCGGATAGACGCTCGTCCAGCAGGTCGCGAGCGTCGCGAGCGAGCGGAGATGATCGGTCATGAACTCCGGACCGGTCGCGCAATTGAGCCCGATCGAGAACAGGCCGAGATGCTGCAGAGAAACGTACAATGCCTCGACGCTCTGGCCGGCGAGCATCGTGCCCATGGGCTCGATCGTCGCGCTCACCATCAGCGGCACGTCCTCGCGTCCCGCTGCGCGCTGCGCGCGGCGTACACCGAGCGCAGCGGCCTTGACGTTCAGGGTGTCTTGCGCCGTCTCGAGCAGCAACGCGTCGACACCACCGGCGAGCAGGCCGGCGGCCTGAACCTCGTAGCCGGCGGTGACTTCGTCGAAGCTCACGTTGCGCGTGACCGTGATCGAGCGCGTGGACGGTCCCATGGCGCCGATCACGAACCGATCGCGGGCGGCCTCGCGCGCCAGGCGCGCGGCGGCCAGACACAACGCGTGCGCCTGATCCGCCAGGCCGTACTCGCCGAGCACGTACGGCGCGCAGCCGAACGTGTTCGTGGATACGAGGTCGGCGCCGGCGTCGAGATAGGCGGCGTGGATGCCGCGGATGACGTCCGGCCGCGTGACGTTCAGGTGTTCGTTGCAGCCTTCGTAGCGCTCGCCGCCGAAGTCGGCGGCGCCCAGCCCCGCGGCCTGGATCATTGTGCCCATGGCGCCGTCGAGCACCAGGATCCGCTCCGCCAGAGCACGCGCCAAGGGCGTCATCTCAACCATAGTAACGTACGCGGTTGAGGCCGCCGGCCGCTCATCCCCAGATCCTGGCGCCGACCCTGGTCGAGCTGCTCGGCTGTCCGCCCGTTGCTGGCATGAGCGGCGAGAGTCTGCTGACACCCGGAGAGCGGGTATAGTAATACCGCCCATGACGCCTGCCCCTCTCGCGCTCGACGGCATCCGCGTCGTAGATCTCTCCCGAGTCCTGGCCGGGCCGTATTGCGGCGCGCTGCTCGGCGACCTCGGCGCGGATGTCATCAAGGTCGAGGATCCCGGTGTCGGTGACGAATCGCGCACGTGGCCCCCGCACAAGGAAGGGGAGTCGGCGGGCTATCTGGTCAACAACCGAAACAAGCGCGGCATCGGCGTCAACCTCAAGACTCCAGACGGCGTCGCGTTGGTCCGGCGGTTGGCCGGGGCGGCCGACGTTCTCATCGAGAACTTCCGGACCGGCACGATGGAAGAGTTCGGCCTCGGCTACGACGTTCTCTCACGCGACAATCCGCGCCTCGTCTACTGCTCGGTGTCGGCGTTCGGCCGTACGGGCCCCCGGGCGGACTCGGCGGGCTACGAGGCGTTGATGCAGGCCTTCAGCGGGATCATGTCGATCACCGGCGAGCCCGGGGGCGCGCCGGTGCGCTGCGGCGTGTCCTTCCTCGACCTCACCACGGGAATTCTCTGCGCGTTCGGCGTGCTGGCGGCGCTGCAGCTGCGCGAGCGGACGGGCCGAGGGCAGCGCGTCGATGGCTCGCTGCTCGAGACAGCGCTCGGATTGCTGAACTTCCAGGCCGAGGGGTTTCTGCTCGCGGGCACCGTGCCCAAGGCCCTCGGCTCCGCGCACCCGTCGCTGTCACCCTATCGGAACTTTCGCTGCCGCGATGACCAGTGGGTGTTCATCGCGGGCGCAAACGATCGGCTATGGCGGCGCCTCGCCACGGCGCTCGGGCTTGGGGACATGGCCGACGATCCGCGCTTCGCCACCAACATCGAGCGAGTGAAGCACCGCGTGGAGCTCGAGCGACGTGTCGGCGACGCCATTGCCGCGCACGACCGAGAGCCCTTGCTGAAGCTGCTCGAGAAGGCGGACGTGCCCGCTACGCCTGTGAACACCGTCGATCAGGTGCTCAACGACGCCCAGACCGC
This sequence comes from Candidatus Rokuibacteriota bacterium, assembly GCA_036802765.1. GTDB lineage: Bacteria > Methylomirabilota > Methylomirabilia > Rokubacteriales > CSP1-6 > AR12. The sequence continues at coordinate 6,168 of DAIRVP010000113.1, read as the reverse complement.
CACCCGCCCGACGATTCGACGCGTTGCGCATCCCAAGCTCGGGGACATCCCGATCGTCGGTATGCCGGTGTCGTTCTCGGCCATGAAACCGGACGTGCGGCGCCACGCGCCGATGCGGGGCGAGCACACGGAGGAGATTTTGGCGGAGTGTGGCTACGACGGCTCGCAGATCGCGGACCTGAAAGCGCGCAACGTCGTCGCATAGGTGCGACGTGAACCGCGTCGCGCTCGCTGTATTGCTCGTGCTGGCGACCGCGCCGTCGGCCGCGGCCGGGCTGTTTCGGTGGACCGCCGCCGATGGCGCCGTCCACTACACGAGTGATCTCGAGTCCGTCCCCGAGGCGTATCGGGCGGTGGCCGTCGATGTCGGTGCACCGCTACCGCGCGCCGAAGGTCCGGCGCCCGCGCCTTCGGGTACCGTCCTGTCTTTCACGGGCGGCGCCCCGGTGGTCGTCCAGGCCCGTCTCAATGGGGTTCCGCTGAGTCTGCTGCTCGACACGGGCGCTGATCGCACGGTGATCGCGCCCGCGGCGGTCGCGCGTGCCGGCATCGATCTGGCGACCGGATCCGAGGTACGAATCAGCGGCGTCACCGGCTCGGCCGGGGCGACAATGGTGGCGGTGCCGCAACTCGAAGTGGCGGGCGCGCGCGTCGGGCCCTTGTCGGTGATCGTTCACCCTATTCCGACCGATTCGCTCGACGGCCTGCTGGGCAGGGACGTGCTGGACGCGTTCACGATCACGTTCGATGCGGCGGCCGGGCAGGTCACGCTCGTGCCGCGATGAGTCCAATAGGCTTACCACCTAACCTGGGAACAAGGTTTCCGTCGTCGATGAACTTCCGTCGTGTAGTTTCGCGTCTGGCATGTGGTCGGACCGTTGAGCGTTCCGGCACTGTTGTTGCTCTATTTCCGGGCGTCCGGACTCCCGGATGCTTCACGATCTCGATCTCGGAGGGGCACCGCATGCGCACGATCCCAACGCCCCCGTGGGCGTTGCTGTTGGCCGGTGGAGATGGACGTCGCCTCAGGGCACTGACGCGGCAGATCGCCGGCGATCCCCGCCCCAAGCAATTCTGCGACATCCTGGATGGCGAGACGCTGCTGGACCGCACCCGCCGACGCGCGGAGCTCGTCGCACGACCGGATCAGCATGTGATCGTGGTCAGCCGCCCGCACGAACCCTACTATCGTGGCCTGGCCAGCGACCTCGCGCCCGACCGTCTCGTCGTGCAGCCGCGCAACGTCGGCACGGCCGCCGGGATCATTTATCCGCTGCTGCGGATCCGGCAGTTGGCTGGTGACGTGCCGGTCGCGGTCTTTCCCTCCGACCACTACGTGTCGGACGACAGCCCGTTCGTGACCGCCGTCGCGCACGCGGTGGCGGTGGTGCGCGCGCGGCCGCGTTTCGTCGTGCTGCTCGGCGTGGAGGCCAGCGCGCCCGAGACCGAATACGGCTGGATCGATCCTGACCCCGTTCCGCTTCCGCTGTGCGGTGAGCCGGCGTTCCCGATCAGGCGCTTCTGGGAAAAGCCCTCGCTCCGCCTGGCCGAGCGGCTGTTCGAGCGCGGCGCGCTCTGGAACAGCTTCGTCATGGTCGGGTGGGTGGACGCCTTCCTCGGGCTCACGCGCCGCGTGGCGCCCGATCTCCTCGCTGCCTTTGACCCGCTGCGGCTCGCGATCGGCGGCCCGGGCGAACCGGAGGCGGCCGAGCGCGTCTACGCGGCGCTCGAGTCCAGTGGCTTCTCCGAACGTGTCCTCGTACCCGGCACGGATGACCTCCTCACGGTCCGCCTCAAGAGCGTGGACTGGAGCGACTGGGGCCATCCGCAGCGCGTCATGGCGACGGTACGGCGGACCGGATGGCGGCCGGCATGGCTCAACCGCGTGGAGCTGGCCTCGGCGGGCTAGCGCGAGTGGGCGGCAGCATCGGACCGATTCTCGTCGTCGAGGACGACTCCGATACCCGCCGCGCCCTCGGCGAGCTGCTCACCCTTCTGTTCCCCGGGTCGCGCGTGCTGATGGCGGAGTCGGGGGAGGCCGCTCTCGAGCTGATCCGCCGTACCCGTCCGCGTGTGGTGATCCTGGATCTCCACCTCGGTGGCATCCACGGCTTCGACTTCGCCGCGCGCGTGGCCGCAATGGCGGACGGCCGACAGCCCGCCATCGTCGCATTGACCGGCGATGCGAGCCCGGATACGGTGAGGAGGGCCGAGGCCGCCGGATTCGCTGCGTTCCTACGCAAGCCTGCCGCTGCGGACGTTCTGGAGACGGTGCTCCGGCCGATCTTGGAACACTAGCCGATAGCCGGAGGCTGACCGTGGAGCTGAGAGGCCGAACCGCCGTCGTCACCGGCGGCGCCAGCGGGATCGGGCGCGCGCTGATCCGTCGCTTCGCGCGCGACGGCGCCAACGTGGTAATTGCCGACGTCGATGAGCCGGGTATGGCCGCGGTCGTCGGCGAAGCCGAGCGACTGAGCGTCAAGGCGATCGCGGTGCGCACGGACGTGACCCAGCTTTCCCAGGTCGAGGCCCTCGCGGCGCGCGCGTTCGACGCCTTCGGCGCCGTCCACGTGCTGTGCAACAACGCCGGCGTCGCCGCCTGGGGTGGCCTCGAGTCGGCGACCCATCGCGACTGGCAATGGGTGCTCGGCGTGAACCTCTGGGGCGTCATCCACGGCATCGAAGCGTTCGTGCCGCGGATGATCGCGCGCGGCGAGCCCGCTCATATCGTGAACACCGCCTCGATGGCCGGCCTCATCGCGAGCAAGGGCCTCGGTGTGTACAACACATCGAAATACGCCGTGGTCGGGCTGTCGGAGACGCTCGCGAAGGATCTCCGGTCGTATCGCATCGGCGTGTCGGTGCTCTGCCCGCTCGGGGTGCAGACGCGAATTCGGGACTCCGAGCGCAATCGTCCGGCCGCGCTGCGCAACGAGGGTACGGAGTCGGCCACGCCGGTCGAGCTGATCGGCCGCTCGCTCTCGCCCGAAGCCGTCGCCGACATGGTGCTCGCTGCCGTCCACGCCAACGAGCTGTACGTGATCACACACGAAGAGAGCCTCGAGCCGCTGCGCCGCCGCTTCGAACGCATGGAGCGCTCGATCCTCGACCGCCGGCGCTGAGCGCTCCCGTCTGGATCGCGGACGCCGCGGGATTGGCGGCGACGGCGGGTACGCTCGCCGCGGCGCCCGAGGTGTCGCTCGACACCGAGGGCGACAGCCTGCATCACTATCCCGAGCGACTCGCGCTCGTGCAGCTCGCCACTCCGAATGGCGTCTGGCTCATCGATCCGCTGGCGCTGCCCGATCTCAGCCCGCTGGCGACGATCTTCGCCGCGCCGGTGCCCGTGGTCGTCGTGCACGCGGGCGACAACGATCTCGCGCACCTCAAGCGGCGATACGGCTTTGCGTTCCGTTCGATCTTCGATACGTCGATTGCCGCGCGCTTTCTCGGCGGGACTGCGCTGGGCCTCGACACACTGCTCGAGACATGGCTCGGAGTCACGCTGCCGCCCTCGCGCCAGCGCGACGACTGGTCGATGCGGCCGCTGACCGGGCCGCAGGTCGAGTACGCGGCGGCCGATGTCCGCCATCTGTTCGCGCTCAGGGAGCGCCTGACGACGGAGCTGCGCGCGCGGGATCGCCTGCACTGGGTCGAGGAAGAGTGCGCCGCGCTCGCCGCGCAGATCATGCCGGAGCGCGTCGTCGATCCCGACGCGTATCTCGGCGTCAAGGGGGCCCGTGAGCTCTCGCAACGCGGACTCGCAATCCTGCGTGAGCTCTGGACGCTGCGCGAATCGCTCGCGCGCGCCACGGATCGGCCGCCGTTCAAGATTCTGTCCGAGGAAATTCTGTTAGCCATCGCCCGCGCCGCACCGCGCGACACGGCGTCGCTCGCGACTCTGCCGGGTGTGACGCCGCGTGTGCTCGGCCGCTGGGGGCCAGCGCTCGCCGGAGCAGTCGAACGCGCACTCGCGCTGTCCGACGCTGACTTGCCGCAGTGGCCCCATCGTCCGCGCCCGCGCATCCCGGGCGCGGTCAGTCGGCGGGTCGATGTGCTGCGCAAGTGGCGCGCGGGCGCCGCGCAGCGCTTCGGCCTCGATCCCGGCGTGCTGCTGTCCAATCGCGTCATCGGCCAGATCGCCGAGGCTGCGCCGCGCACCGTCGAGCAGCTCGCCGCCGTCGAAGGGGTGCGGCGCTGGCGGGCGGACGCGTTCGGCGCCGAAATCATTGCGGCCCTCGGCAGCCCGTGAGAGGCTGAGCGCTCGTATGGACTGGCAAGCCAATCTCGTGAACGATGATGCCGGCCTCACGCGCATTCTGCGCGAGACCCGCACGATCGCGGTGCTCGGTGCCAAGGGCGAGCCCGCGCAGCCCGCGTTCTATGTGCCGGCCTACTTGAAAGCGCACGGCTATCGCGTGCTGCCGGTCAATCCGACGCGGATGGGCGAGCGCATCTTCGGCGAGCCAGTCGTGGCCACGCTGGCGGATTTGGGCCAGGCGCCCGACGTCGTCGAAGTATTTCGACGCCCGCAGTACTTGCAGGCGCACGCGACGGAGATCGTGCGGCTGCCGTGGACGCCACCGGTCGTGTGGTTTCAGCTCGGCATCCGTGACGATACCGCGGCGGAGATGCTCGCGCGCGCCGGCATCCGCGTCGTGCAGGACCGCTGCATGATGCCGGAGCACAAACGATTACTGGGCGCAGCATAGTCACGACGGTGTAAGGGCAACAGAGCATGGCTGGCGAATACGCGTTCGTGATGAAAGACCTCCGTAAGGTGGTCCCGCCCAAGCGCGAGATCCTGCGTGGCATCTATCTGTCGTTCTTCCATGGCGCGAAGATCGGCGTGCTCGGCGCCAACGGCGCCGGCAAATCGTCGCTGCTTCGGATCATGGCTGGTGTCGACCGCGACTTTCTCGGCGAGGCATTCCCCGCCGACGGCTTGCGGATCGGCTATCTGCCGCAGGAGCCGCAGCTCGACGCGAAGAAGGACGTGCGCGGTAACGTCGAGGATGGCGTCGCCGAGACGCGCGCGCTGCTGACGCGCTTCGAGGAGGTCTCCGCCAAGCTCGGCGAGCCGCTGTCGGACACGGAGATGGAAAAGCTGCTCGAGGAACAGGCGCGGTTGCAGGATCGCATCGACGCCGCCAACGCCTGGGATCTCGACCGGACGGTGGAGCTCGCGATGGACGCGCTGCGCGTGCCGGCAGGTGACGCGGACGTCAGCAAGATCTCCGGAGGCGAGCGTCGCCGGGTCGCGCTGTGCCGGTTGTTGCTGTCGCGTCCCGACATGCTGCTGCTGGACGAGCCGACGAACCATCTCGACGCCGAGTCCGTGGCGTGGCTCGAGCGGTTCCTCGACGATTATCCCGGCACCGTCGTGGCGATCACCCACGATCGCTACTTCCTGGACAACGTCGCGAAGTGGATTCTCGAGCTCGACCGCGGCCACGGCATTCCGTGGGAGGGCAACTACAGCTCCTGGCTCGAGCAGAAGGAGCGCCGGCTCGCCCAGGAGGAGAAGGCGGATGCCGCGCGCCAGCGCACCCTAGCCCGCGAGCTGGAGTGGGTGCGCATGGCGCCGCGAGCGCGCCAGGCCAAGAGCAAGGCTCGGCTGGCGGCGTACGACACGCTGCTGAGCGAGTCGTTCGAGCAGCGGGCGCAGAAGCTCGAGATCGCCATCCCGAACGGGCCGCGCCTGGGCGACGTCGTCGTCGAGACGGACCATCTCAGCAAGGCGTACGGCGACCGCGTGCTCATCGACGATCTGTCGTTCAAGCTGCCGCGCGGCGGCATCGTCGGTGTGATCGGGCCGAACGGCGCGGGGAAGACGACACTCTTCCGCATGATCCTGGAACAGGAGCGCCCGGACAAAGGCGCGCTGCGCGTGGGTGAGACGGTCAAGCTCGCCTACGTCGACCAGAGTCGCGACGCGCTCGACGGAAAGAAGACCGTCTGGGAAGAAATCTCCGGCGGTCTCGATCTCATGACCGTGGCCGGCCGCAGCATGCAATCACGCGCGTACGTCGCGTCGTTCAACTTCAAGGGGTCGGATCAGCAGAAGCGCGTGGGCGAGCTGTCGGGCGGCGAGCGCAACCGGCTGCACCTGGCCAAGGTGCTGACGGCCGGCGGCAACCTGCTGCTGCTCGACGAGCCGACGAACGA
>DAIRVP010000112.1:0-18085 GCA_036802765.1 Candidatus Rokuibacteriota bacterium | reverse complement strand
TCGAGGAAGTGCAGCCCGAGACGGCCGAGCAGCCCGAGGGCAAGGACGCCCCGCCGGACGTGCCCACGGCGCCCCCCGCCGAGCCGCTGTCGAGCGAGGCTGCCCCGGCGCCGACCACCGAGCGTCAGACCGACGATCTGCCCTTCGACCTCACCGCGGTCATGTTCGACGATCACGAGGAGCGGTCGCTCGTCGCACAGGAGGACCGCGAGGACCTGCCGTTCGAGAACATGGTCCGCTCGGTGTCCTCGCTCACGGATCACCTCGACGAGCAGCTGCGCTATGCGAGCGACGATCCGCTCGTGCGGCGCATCGGCACCGAAATCATCGGCAACCTCGATGAGGACGGCTACCTGCGCGCTTCCGACGAGGAGATCGCGCAGCGCTGCGAAACCACGGTCGACGAGGTCGCCAAGGTCCTCAAGCTGGTGCAGTCGTTCGACCCGACCGGCGTGGCCGCCCGCTCGATCCAGGAATGCCTCCTGATCCAGCTCAAGGCGGATCCCAATCCCGACCCCGTCTCGGTCGAGATCGTCGAGGAGCATTTCGACGACCTCAGTCGCCGCCGCTATCCCGACATCGCGCGGGCGCTGAAGCTGCCGCTGGATCGGATCATGGAGTCGGTCGAGGAGATCATGGGGCTGGAGCCGAAGCCGGGACGGCGCTTCGGCGGCAACGACTCGCGCTACATCGTCCCCGACGTCGTCGTCCACAAGATGGGCAGCGAGTACGTCGTCGTCCTCAACGAGGACGGCATCCCGCGGCTGCGCGTGAACTCGCTCTATCGCTCGCTGCTACGCAACTCCGCCGACGGCGAGGCCCGACAGTACGTCGATCAGAAGCTGCGCTCGGCGCTGTGGCTCATCAAGTCGGTGGATCAGCGTCAGCGCACGCTGCGGAAGGTCACGCAGTCGATCGTGAAGTTCCAGCGCGAGTTCCTCGACAAGGGCCTGCCGTACCTGCGCCCGCTGTCGCTGCGCGACGTCGGCGAGGACATCGGCATGCACGAGTCGACGATCAGCCGCGTGACGACCAACAAGTACGTCGAAACGCCGCAAGGGCTGTTCGAGCTGAAGTTCTTCTTCCATTCGGGCATCGCCTCGGGCGACGGCGAGATGGTGTCGTCAGTGAGCGTTAAAAAAATGATCCAAGACCTGCTCGCCAACGAAGATCCATCGAAGCCTCTGTCCGACCAGGAAGTGGCTCTCATTCTGAAGGGCCGCGGGCTGACGATCGCGCGCCGGACCGTGGCAAAATACCGCGAGGAGCTGGGGATCCTGCCGTCCCACCAGCGCCGTCTGGCGCCGAAACGACGCTGACCCTCCGCGTCCGCCATGGCGACGCCGATCTCCTTCGTGGTCATCACGGGCCTCAGCGGAGCCGGCAAGTCGTACGCGATCAAGTGCTTCGAGGACATGGGATTCTTCTGCGTCGACAACCTCCCGACCACCCTCATCCCGACCTTCGCCGATCTGGTCGCGCGCGCCGGCGACAAGCGTGATCGAGTGGCGCTCGGTGTCGACGTCCGTGAAGGCGAATATCTCAGTCATCTGCTCGACGCCCTGATCGCGCTACGCCAGCGCGGGCACGCCGTGGAAGTCGTCTTCTTCGAGGCCAACGAAGAGGCGCTCGTCCGCCGATACCGCGAGACGCGGCGCCGCCATCCGCTGGCGCCCGAGGGCAACGTGCTCGATGGCATCCGCGCCGAGCGCAAAGCGCTGTCCACTGTTCGCGAGGTGTCCGATCGCGTCGTCGATACGTCCAATCTGACCGTGCACCAGCTCAAGGACATGCTCATCGAGGCGTACGTGACGCCGAAGGAGCGGCCCGGGCTGACCGTTTCTCTCGTGTCCTTCGGCTTCAAGCACGGCGTGCCGTTCGACGCCGATCTCGTCTTCGACGTCCGGTTCCTGCCCAATCCGCATTTCGTCGAGAAGCTGCGGCCTCTCGACGGTCGCGAGCGCGAGGTGCGCGACTTCGTGATGCGGCACGAGGAGAGCCGCGAGCTGCTGCGTCGCATCGAGGATTTCTTGCGCTTCGTGCTGCCGGCTTACCAGCGTGAGGGCAAGGCATATCTGACCATTGCGGTTGGCTGCACCGGCGGCCGTCACCGTTCCGTCGCCCTCGTGGAGGAGTTGCGACCGGCCATCGAGGGACTGGGGCTGGCGCCGACGGTGGTCCACCGCGACATCGATCGCGAGTGATGGCCGCGTGAACCTCGACGATCTCCGCGCGCTCGCACAGGCGGATCCGCACAATGCGCGCCGCGTACTCGCCGAATTCCCGGCGCAGTGCCGCAAGGCACGGACGCTGAGAGCCACACCCGCTCTCACCACACGCCGGCCGCGCGTGATCATCGTGGCCGGGATGGGCGGCTCGGCGGCGGGCGGCGACTTGCTTGCGGCCTGTGCAGTCGACGCCGTCGATGTCCCGATCTTCGTGCACCGCGGCTACGGCTTGCCCACCGTCGCGGGGCACGACGCCCTCGTCATCGTGGCCTCGTACTCCGGCGACACGGCTGAAGCGCTCTCGGCATTCGACGCCGCGGTGGCCCGCCGCGTTCCCGTCGTCGCGCTGAGCGCCGGCGGTGCGCTGGCCGAGCGCGCCGCTGCGCACGGGCTGCCTCGTGTCGCGGTGCCGGGCGGTCTCATGCCGCGCATGGCGCTCGGCTACATGTTCCTGCCGGCCGTCGCGCTCCTCGCGGACGCGGGGGTCACGGTCGCCGCGCCCGACGACGTCGACGAGGCGATCGGCGCCGTCGACGCGCTCGCGCAGCAGCTGGCGCCCGAGCAGCCCGCCACCACCAACGAGGCCAAGCGCTTGGCCCTGGCCATCGGCGAGAGCCTCCCGGCGATCTACGGCGGGCCGGATACCGCGACCGTCGCGTACCGCTGGAAGACCGACATCGAGGAGAACGCCAAGATGTTCGCGGTGGCCGGCGCGCTGCCGGAAATGAACCACAACGAAATCGAGGCGTGGCAGACGCCGGTCGCCAAGGAGATGCATGCCATCTTGCTTCGCGACGCGAACGAGGCGCCGGAGATCGCGCGCCAGTTTGCCATCGTGCGCGACCTGATCGCGCCGAGCGCGGGTGGGGTGAGTGAAGCGCGCGGGCGTGGCGTGGGCCGGCTCGCTCGGTTGTTGACGCTCACGTACCTCGGACAGTGGACGTCGTTTTACCTCGGCGTGCTGCGCGACCACGATCCGTGGACGGTGCCGATTCTCGACGAGCTGAAACGCCGTATGCGTGCGCCCCTGCCTTGAGAGCCCGCGAGGAAGCGTGCTACAGTGGCGCGAAACCGCCCTCAGGAGGCTTTGCCGATGGCGCGCGATGAGTATCTGTTCACGTCGGAGTCGGTGACCGAGGGTCATCCCGACAAGATCGCCGACCAGATCTCCGACGCAGTGCTGGACGCGATCATCCGTCAGGATCCCACCGGCCGGGTCGCCTGCGAGACGCTCTTGACCACCGGTCTGGTCGTGGTCGCGGGCGAGATCACGACGAATTGTTACGTCGACATCCCGCGTGTCGCGCGCGACACGATCCGGGAGATCGGCTATACGCGAGCGAAATACGGCTTCGACTACGAGACGTGCGGCGTCATCGCCGCGATCGACGAGCAGTCGTCCGACATCGCGATGGGCGTCGACAACCTCGGCGCCGGCGACCAGGGGCTGATGTTCGGCTATGCGTGCAACGAGACCCCGGAGCTCATGCCGCTGCCGATCATGCTCGCTCACAAGCTCGTCATGCGGCTGTCCGAGCGGCGCCGGACCGGCGCCGTCGACTATCTGCGTCCGGACGGCAAGTCGCAGGTCAGCGTGCGCTACGTCGACGGCAAGCCCGTCTCGGTGGAGACAGTCGTCATCTCCACGCAGCACGCGCAGGACGCAACCGCCGAACGCATTCGCAAAGACATGATCGAGCAGGTGATCCTGCCGACAATCCCCGCCGAGCTGATCGACCAGAAGACGTGCACCTTCCACATCAACCCGACCGGACGATTCGTGACCGGCGGGCCGATGGGCGACACAGGCCTTACCGGACGCAAGATCATCGTCGACACCTACGGCGGCTCGTGCCCGCACGGCGGCGGCGCGTTTTCCGGAAAGGATCCGACGAAGGTCGACCGCTCCGCCTGCTATATGGCGCGCCACGTGGCCAAGAACATCGTGGCGGCGGGGCTCGCCGACCGGGCGCAGGTGCAAGTTGCCTACGCCATCGGCGTCGCGGATCCCGTGTCGATCATGGTCGAGACGTTCGGAACCGGCAAGGTGCCGAACAGCCGACTCGAAGAGCTGATCCGCAGACACTTCGACTTCACGCCGGCGGGCATCATCAAATACCTCAATCTCCGACGCCCGATCTACAAGAAGACGGCGGCGTACGGGCATTTCGGTCGTACGGACCCCGATTTCAGCTGGGAACGCACCGATCGCGTGAAAGATCTCCGGGACGACGCTCGGATCTAGCACCGCTCAGGACTGACGGCGAACGGGCCGGGCGCGAACGCGTCCCGGCCCGTTTCTCCGTCTCGGAAAGGACCACGGTCACCATGGTCGACCATGACGTGAAGAACCTCGGGCTCGCCGCCGAGGGACGACTCAAGATCGAATGGGCCGAGCAGTCCATGCCGGTGCTGCGGCAGGTCCGCGAGCGATTCGCCAAGGAGCAGCCGCTGAAGGGGCTGCGTCTGGGCGCCTGCCTGCACGTGACTACCGAGACCGCGGTCCTGATGCTCACGCTGAAGGCCGGCGGCGCCCAGGTCTCGCTGTGCGCGTCGAACCCCCTGTCGACTCAAGACGACACGGCGGCGGCGCTCGTGAAGGAGTACGACATCCCTGTGTACGCCCACAAGGGTGAGGACAACGCCACGTACTATCGCCACCTCGAGGCCGTGCTGAAGACGCGGCCGCAGATCACGATGGACGACGGCGCCGACCTGATCTCGCAGCTGCACGGCGAGAACAATCTCGGTCGCGACCTCGTCCGTGAGGTCATCGGCGGCACCGAGGAGACGACGACGGGCGTCATCCGGCTGCGCGCCATGGAAAAAGAGGGCGTGCTTGCGTTCCCGGTCATCGCGGTCAACGACGCGGACACCAAACATCTGTTCGACAATCGCTACGGCACAGGCCAGTCCACGCTCGACGGCATCATGCGCGCCACCAACATCCTCCTTGCCGGTAAGACGGTGGTGGTCGCGGGTTACGGCATGTGCGGACGCGGCGTGGCCACGCGGGCCAAGGGCATGGGCGCGCACGTGATCGTCACCGAGGTCGAGCCGATGCGCGCGCTAGAAGCTGTCATGGACGGCTTCTCGGTGATGAAGATGTCCGACGCGGCGGCGGCGGGCGACGTCTTCGTCACCGTCACCGGCAACACGTCGGTCATCCGCAAGGAGCACTTCGCGCGGATGAAGGACGGCGCGATCCTGTGCAACTCCGGCCACTTCAACGTCGAGATCGACCTGGACGCGCTCGCGAAGATGGCGCAGGGCCGCCGGGCCGTACGTCCCTTCGTCGAGGAGTTCGCGCTCGGTGGCGGGCGGCGCGTGTTCGTCCTGGGCGAAGGCCGGTTGATCAACCTGGCCGCGGCCGAGGGCCATCCCGCGGCGGTTATGGACATGAGCTTCGCCAACCAGGCGCTCTCCGCAGAATTCATGGCCAAGAAGTCCGCGACGCTGGGTCGCAAGGTGTACGTGGTGCCGCGCGAGATCGATCTCGAGATCGCCCGCCTCAAGCTGATCTCGATGGGCGTTGACATCGACGACCTCACCACGGAGCAGGAGTCGTATCTCGCCTCGTGGCGGCACGGGACGTAGCGCCGCTCGCCGGGCGCGGCCGATGCGCTCACCCCAGCCTCTGGCGTTCTTCGTCCTCGCGCTGGTGGTGCTGGCGGTGCTGCTGCAGCTTGTGCCGCTCTACGCGGACTGGCTGTGGTTCCAGGAGGTCGGCTACAGCCAGGTCTTCCTGACCACGCTGTCGCTCCGGGGCAGCCTCTTCGGCGCCGTCGCGCTCGTCGTCGCGCTGTTCTTGTGGGCGAATCTGACTCTCGCGGCGCGGACGGCGGCGCCCGACGTCCTCTGGGAGCTCGAGGATCAGCTTGGTCTCCCCGGACGCGTCGTGATCGAGCCCCTCATCCGGCGTTTCCTTCCCATCGTCATTCTGTTGATCGCGATCGTCTCGGGACTGCGGGCGAGCGCCTACTGGGAAACGGTGCTCGGATACTTGAACGGGCCGCCGTTCGGCGCGAAGGATCCGGTGTTCGGTCTCGACATCGGAATCTTCGTGTTCTTCCTGCCGTTCTGGCGACTCGTGCACGCGTGGGCGATGGCGCTGGTGGCGGGGACCGCCGTGCTGACCCTCGCGGTGTACGTGCTGCAGCGCAGCTTCGTGCTGACCACGCGCGGGCCGCGGCTGGCCAGCGGCGCGCGCACGCACCTGCTGCTGCTCGGCGCGGCACTGCTCGCTCTCAAGGCCGTCGGATTCTGGCTGGACCGGTACGAGATCGTCTTCTCGCCACGCGGCATCGTCTTCGGCGCCTCGTACACCGACGTGCACGCCACGCTGCCGATGCTGGGCGCGCTCGCGGTGCTCGCTGCGCTGACCGCCGTCGCGTGCGCCGCGCAGATCATGCGGCCGGGCCTGCGTCTGCTGGCCGGCGCGGGCGCCGCGCTGCTCGTCGTGTGGGTCGTCGGACTCGGCATGTACCCGGCGTTCTTGCAGCGGCTGCGCGTGGCGCCGAACGAGCTCGCCGCCGAGCGGCCGTACATCGAGCACAACATCCGGATGACGCGCGCCGCCTACGGGCTCGACCGCATCCAGGAAAAGGAGTTCCCCGCCGACGAGACGCTGGACGCCCGCGCGCTGGCGCGCAACGAAATCACCCTCAAGAACATCCGGCTGTGGGACTACCGCCCGCTGCTCCGCACATTCGCGCAGCTGCAGGAGATCCGGACCTACTACAAGTTTCAGGACGTCGACAACGACCGATACACGGTCAACGGCGAGTACCGCCAGCTCATGCTCTCGCCGCGCGAGCTCTCACACCCGCATTTGCAGGGCGGCCGTAACTGGATCAACGAGCACCTCACGTACACGCACGGCTTCGGCGTCGTCGTGGGGCCGGTGAACCGCATCACGCCGGAGGGGTTGCCCGAGTTCTTCGTGAAGGACATCCCGCCGCGCTCCTCCGACGGGTTTCCCAAGATCACGCGGCCCGAAATCTACTATGCGGAGACGTCGAACGACTACGCGCTGGTGCGCACCCGCTCGCAGGAGCTCGACTATCCGGCCGGCGATCAGAACGTCTACACGCGTTATCACGGCGACGGCGGCATTCCGATCGGCGCGTGGGGTCGGCGGCTGCTTTTTGCCGCGCGCTTCGGCGAGCCGAAGATCATCCTCTCTGACGACCTGACCGCGGAAAGCCGGATCCTGATCTATCGGACCGTCGGCGAGCGGGTCCGCCTCATCGCGCCGTTCTTCCGCTTCGATCGCGACCCCTACATCGTGGTCACCGACGACGGGCGCCTCGTCTGGATGCTCGATGGCTACACGACGACCGACCGTTATCCGTATTCGGATCCTGTGCGTGGTATTGGCAACTACATGCGCAACTCGGTGAAGGTGACCGTCGACGCCTACGGCGGCGGCGTGCGCTTCTACATCGCGGATGCCGGTGACCCCATCGTGCGCGCCTATGCGGCCGCGTTCCCCGGTCTGCTCCAGCCGCTCGACGCGATGCCGGCCGATCTGCGACGGCACATCCGGTATCCCGAGGATTTCTTCGCGATCCAGGCGCGCAAGTACGCCATCTACCACATGGAGAACCCGCAGGTGTTCTACAACAAGGAGGACCTGTGGGCGGTGCCGCGGCGGACGATCGACGGCCGCGAGCGGGAGATGGAGCCGTACTTTACGATCATGCGGCTGCCCGGCGAGGCGAAGGAGGAGTTCATCCTCCTCACGCTGTTCAATCCCAGCCGGCGCGACAACATGATCGCGTGGCTCGCGGCGCGCTCGGATCCACCGAACTACGGTCGTCTCATTGTCTACAACTTCCCGAAGCAGAAGAACGTGTACGGGCCGCGTCTCATCGATGCGCGCATCGATCAGGACCCTGTGATCTCGCAGCAGCTGTCGTTGTGGAACCAGCGAGGCTCCACGGTCATCCGCGGCTCGTTGCTCGCGATTCCCATCGACCAGTCGCTGATTTACGTGCAGCCGCTCTATCTCGCGGCGGAGCAGGGCGCGCTGCCGGAGCTGCGCCGCGTGATCGTCGCGTACGGTAATCAGATCGCGATGGAGCCGACGCTCGAGCAGTCGCTTTCGCGCATCTTCGCCGGGCGTCAGGCGCCGACCGTGGCCGCGCCGTCGGCGCCTTCCGGCGCCGCGACCGGTGGGCCGCCGGCGATCGGGAGCGTCGACCGCGCCATGGCGCAGCGCGCATGGGACGCATGGACGCGCTCGCAGGAGGCCCTCCGGCGGGGCGACTGGGCGGCCTACGGCGCCGAGCAACGCCGCCTCGAAGAGGCGTTGCGCATGCTGTCCGGCGCGCGCTGATCGTCTCCACCGCGCGATGCCGACGATCATGTCGCACGCGGTGGCGGCGCTCGCACTCGGGCCGGCCTTTCGCCGAGCCGGCTGGCCGCCGCGCGTGTGGTGGGCCGGGGCGCTGTGCGCGATGGCGCCGGATGCCGACGTGCTCGGGTTCTCCGTCGGCGTCCCGATCGGCTCCATGTTTGGCCATCGCGGCCTCACGCACTCGATCGCGTTCGCCGCGGCGCTCGCCACCGTCGTCGCGCGCGGGCTCGTTCCGAGCGGCACGCGGGTGCGGCTCTGGCTCTACCTGTTCGTCGCGACGGCATCGCACGGCGTGCTCGACGCCATGACGGACGGCGGCATCGGGATCGCGTTCTTCGCGCCGTTCGACGCCGAGCGATATTACCTGCCGTGGCGGCCGATCGCCGTGTCGCCGATCGGTCTGCAGCGCTTCCTCACTGCGCGAGGCATCGTAGTGCTCGCGAGCGAGGCGCGGTGGGTGTGGCTGCCGTCGCTGCTCGTTGCGACGCTCGGGTGGTGGTTGACGCGCTACCGCTCGACGAGGGTGTGAGGGACGCCGCGCTACGTTCGGGCGCGCAGAAACAGCGACGTGCCGATGCCGAAGAAGATGACGTTTGCCGTCCACGCGGCCACGAACGGCGGGAGAAGATCGGCGCGCGCGAAGGCCAACGCGACATAGTGGACGACGAGATACCCGGCCATGATCGCGATCGCGAGGCCGACGCCGAAGAGCCGACCGCCTCGCGGCGACTGCAACGCGAACGGAATCGCGACGAGCACCATCACGAGATTCACGAGCGGAAACGACAGCTTCGAATACAGCGCCACCAGGTACTTCTTGACCTGAAATCCCGCCCCCTCCAGCCGCGTCACGTACTCGCGCAGCTCCCAATAGCTCATCGACTCGAAGTCCTTGTGGATGCGCGTGAACTCCTCGATGTCTTCGGTGAGATCGAGCGCGGTGAGCGTGAACGGCACCGTTTGCACCGTGCCCGCCGGCTCGATCTCGCGGAACGCGCCGTCGCGCAGCTCCCAGCCCGATTCCGTCCAGTGCGCCTGCCGCGCGTCCAGCCGATTGAGGAGTCGGAACTGACGGTCGACCTCGAGAATGGTGACGCCATAGAGATCGCTCGTCTGGGGGCTGAGCAGCTCCACACGATAGAAGCGACTGTCGGCACTCCGAAGCCATAACCGCTGTCGAGACTGCAGATGCCGTGGCAGTTGCCCGCGGATCTTCACGCGATCAACCTCCTCGCCAAGCTCGTTGAGCCGCGGCAGAAACAGCTCCTGAAACAGCATCGCGCTGACGGCGACCGACAGCCCCATGAGCAACACCGGCGCGCTCACGCGATAGAGACTGATGCCGGCCGCCTTCATCGCGGTGAGCTCGTGGAACCGGCTCAGCGACAGGAACAGAAAGATCGTCGCAACGAGCATGATCACGGGCAGGCCCTGGTGCAGCGCCGCCGGCAACCGATAGAGGAAGTGCTCGAGGATGTACGTGAGTGGTGGCTTGACGCGCAGGAATCGATTGAGCGTGTCGCCCAGATCCACGATCACGTAGAGCGCAGCCGCCACGGCGAGGCCGATCCCGGCGAAGGTGAGGAACTCGCGCATCAGATATCGGTCCAGGATGTGCGTCGAATCGGTCGGCCCCCGGCCGACGCGCGCCGAATCCGTCGCGTCCGCGCCGGCGCCTGGCAGCCGTGCGCGGAGCGCGTCGAACGCCCGCCACACGAACGTCAGCCGTGGCGTCCGCCATTCGAGGGTGGTCACCACCAGCAGCACCAGTCCGACGGTCGCGAACACGATGTTCGGTGCCCAGATCGCCACCCAGGCGGGAAGGCGCTGCCCCAGCGCGAGGCCTTCGAGCGACGTCATGACCATGTAGTAGGACACGAGAATCACGAGGCTGGCGGCCAGCGCGATGGAACGGCCACCGCGATGCGACCGCACGGCGAGGGGAAACGCCACGAGCGCGAAGACGAGGGCGGCCGCCGGGAACGCGAAGCGTTTGTGGAGCTCGACCAAGTAGGGGACGCGGCCATACGAGTCCTGACCCAGCTCTTTGATGCGCGTGATCAGCGGGATGAGCCGCAGATCCTTCTCAGGCTTCTCCATCCGAGTCGCGGTCTTGAGCGGCGTGTCGAATGACAGGCTCATGTCATAGATCGCGAAGTTCGTATAGCGATAACGCGAGGGGGCCGCCGCCCCGCCCGTCGGACTCTGCTCGACACCGGGCAGGGGCGGCGGCGACGCGGGCAGCACGTCGGCTTCGTTCACGGCGCCGTTCATCAACCGCAGCGTGATGCGCCGGTTTTTTTCGTCCGTGAGGAGCCGCCCTTCACGCGCGGTGATGATGCGTGAGATCTTCGGATCGCGCTCGTCGGAGACGAGCAGACCCCGCAGGCCGACCTGCGAGGCGCTCACGTCCTCGACGTAGATGATGACGTCGCCGAACGTCGCATTGAACACCCGCTCCTGCAGGCCACTCGCGGCGCGGGTCTGCAAGATGCGGAACAGCTGCCGCTGGAATTCCTCGTTCGCGAGGGGGATGACGACCAGCGTCAGCAGCGAGGTGGCGCCCATGATGACCACCGCGGCGGCGACCACCGGCCGAAACAGGCGAAGCACGCTGACGCCCGCCGCTTTGAACGCGATGATTTCCAGATCGCCGGCCAGGCGCCCGCCGGCCAGCAGCACAGCCACCAGCAGCGCCATCGGTAGGGTGTGGGCGAGGAAGGACGGCATCATGAACACGAGCAGCTGCAGCACCAGATGAAACGGGACACCCTTGGTGATGACGAGCTCGGTCAGGTGATAAATCCGATCGATGATGAGGAAAAAGGTGAAGAGCGCCAGGCCGAAGCCGAACGGAGAGATCAATTCGGCGATGAGATAGCGGTCGAGCACCCGCACCGCCGATCGCCACTTCACCCGACTGTTGTACCATACGTTCGTGACGCGACTTCGGCGCCGGACGCACCTCGTCCTCGCCGCTCTCCTGCTGACGATCGGCATGGCGTCCACGTCGGCCGCCATGCGTGCGCGCCCGGGCAGCGCTTCCGATCGCCTCGAGCGTTTCCGCGAGCTGGCGTCCTCGCGCCTCGCGCTCGGCGATCTCGACCCAGGCAACCCTGCGGACACCTACCGGGACATCTACGCCCTGCTCGACGACGAGGTCGTCGAAAGCCTCGCGTCCGGCGGAGTCTTCGCGTCGTCCGAGTTTTTGCAAGATCGGCTCGACGCGTTCGGCGACGCCTGGGGCGGCGCCAGCTTCAAGCTCGCGCGCCTCGGCCGCCTCGTGGTCGGCGCGTTCCGTCTGACCGACGACGGCAGCGGCAACAGCGTGCGCGTGTACGGTCCGCTACGTGACGAGGCCGCGCTGCTGGCCGCGCTCTACCGCGATGGTCGACCGAGCGTGACACCGCTGACCGGCACCGCCGAGCCGCAGTTCCTCGCTACGTGGGAGGGGCCCTCGTCCGGGCGCGGCACGCGACCACTGCGCGTCGACCTCATCCGGGCTCACGCCGACTCGGTGCTGGTCACGTGGTCCACGGCGACGCTGTTTCCCGAGGGTCTCTGGGCGCGGGCCTGGGCCGTGCGCGGAGGCGAGGTCCGCTTGCGCTACGAGCTTCACTATCCGGGATGGACGCCCGGATGCGACGGCCAGACGGAGCAGGAGGACGTGTATCGGCTGGCTCCCGGCCAGGCGACGTTGACGCGAGTGAGCCGTTCGCAGCACAACTCGTGGCACCGGGAGCTGCACGCGTCGGTCGCACGGCTCTTCACCGCGCTGGCCGAAGGCGATGAGCCCGCGCTGACCGCCGTTGTGCCGGACTCCGCGTTGCGCGCACGGTTGCCGGCGCTCGTCCCCGAGCCCGCGTGCGACGCCGCCGACGGCGGACGCGACACCGTCTCGATCGCCGCCACGACCGCCGACCGTCGCCCGTGGTCGTTGACGTTTCGTCGTATCGGCGGCCGCTGGCGCCTCGCGGCGGCGGCGCCGGTGCTGCAATGATGACAACGCGCGGCGCTCCGCGTTCTTGAGCCTCGCGGCGTGCAGCTCGCGCCGTTCTCGGACGCCACGCGCCGGTTGATGCGGTTTCGCGTCGACTCGCGCCGTTGAGCGGAACCACGCGCATCTATCTCAGGCCACCCACGTTGTGATCCGGCCTCTCGCTCCGTTTACAACAGAGCCCGCCCATCTGATGGCGCCGTTGAGCGGAGCCACGCGCGTCTCTCTCAGGCCACCCACGGTTGTCGCCGGCCCCTCGCTCCGTTTACAACAGAGCCCCGCCCATCTGATGGCGCCGTTGAGCGGAGCCACGCGCGTCTCTCTCAGGCCATCCACGGTTGTCGCCGGCCTCGCCCTCCGTTTACAACGGAGCCCCGCGCATCTATCTCAGGCCACCCACGTTGTGATCCGGCCTCTCGCTCCGTTACAATGACGCACCGCGCATGAACGACAAGCTTCGCGATACCGCTCCGATCCCCGACCGTTACGAGCCCGCTGCCGTCGAGGCGCGCTGGTATCCGATCTGGGAGAAGAACGGCTACTTCCGACACGAGGTACCGTCGAAAAAGAAACCGTTCGCGATCGTCATGCCGCCGCCGAACGTCACCGGCTCGCTGCACATGGGTCACGCGCTCGACATGACGCTGCAGGACGTGATGACCCGCATGAAGCGGATGGACGGGTTCAACACGCTGTGGCAGCCGGGGACCGATCACGCAGGCATTGCCACTCAGGTCGTGGTGGAGCGTCAGCTGGCGATCGAGGGGAAGACCAAGAACGATCTCGGCCGCGAAGAATTTCTCCGACGCGTCTGGCAGTGGAAGGAAGAGTCCGGCGGCACGATCGTCCACCAGCTCCGGCGTCTGGGCGCTTCGTGCGATTGGTCGCGCGAGCGCTTCACTATGGATCCCGGCCTCTCGCGCGCGGTGCGCGAAGTCTTCGTGCGGTTGTACAAAAAGAAACTGATCTACCGCGACGACTACATCGTCAACTGGTGCCCGCGCTGTCAGACCGTGCTCTCCGACCTCGAGGTCGAGCGCGAAGAGCGCGACGCAGAGTTCGTGTACATCAAGTACGGGCCGCTCACGCTCGGCACCGTGCGCCCCGAGACGAAGCTCGGCGACACCGGTCTCGCCGTGCATCCGAAGGACAAGCGCTACAAGAAGTACGTCGGCAAGACGCTCGACATCCCATCGGTCGACGGCAACATCCGCGTGAAGGTCGTGGCCGACGCCGCGGTCGACCCGAAGTTCGGCACCGGGGTCATCAAGGTCACGCCCGGTCACGATCCCGTGGACTTCGAGATCGGGCGACGACACAAGCTGCCGATCCGCACCGTCATCGGGTTCGACGGCAAGATGACGGCCGCCGCGGGAAAGTACGCAGGGCTCGACCGCTTCGAGACGCGTGAGAAGATCGTCGAGGACATGCAGGCGCTCGGGCTCATCGATCGCATCGAGCCGTATCGCCATGCCGTGGGGGTCTGCTATCGCTGCAAGACCGTCGTCGAGCCGCTCGTCTCCAAGCAGTGGTACGTCAACGTCAAGCCGCTCGCGCGCAAGGCCCTGTCGGCGGTTCGCACGGGAAAGATCCGTATCATTCCGCGCAGCTGGACGAAGACGTACTACCACTGGATGAACAACATTCGGCCGTGGTGCATCTCGCGACAGCTGTGGTGGGGGCACCGCATCCCCGCCTGGTACTGCGAGCGCGACGGTTCGGTGCACGTCTCGACGGCCGATCTCGCCGCGTGTCCGAAGTGCAAGGGTCCGGTGCACCAGGATCCGGACGTGCTCGACACCTGGTTCTCCTCCGGCCTGTGGCCGTTCTCGACGCTGGGCTGGCCCGACAAGACACCAGAGCTCAAGATGTTCTATCCGACGTCGCTGCTCGTGACCGGCTACGACATCCTCTTCTTCTGGGTGGCACGCATGGCGATGTTCGGCGTCGAGATCATGCGCGACGCGCCGTTTCGCGATGTGTACATCCACACGCTCGTGCGCGACCCCGAAGGCCAGAAGATGTCCAAGACGAAGGGCAACGTCGTCGACCCCCTGGGCCTCATGGACAAGTACGGGACCGACGCGCTGCGCTTCACGATGGCGGGTCTGGCGGCGCCAAGCGTGCGGGACGTGCGCATCGCCGACGACCGGCTGGAGGCGTCGCGCAATTTCGCGAACAAGCTATGGAACGCCTCGCGGCTCGTGCTCTCCAACCTCGAGGGATACGACGCCCGCGCGGGACGTCGCGCGCGACCTGATCTCGCCGGCCGTTGGATCGCGAGCCGCCTCGCCGCGACCACGATGGACGTCCGCGCCGCCCTGGCGAGCTATCGCTTCAGCGATGCGACAGCCGCGCTCTACCAGTTCGTGTGGAGCGAGCTGTGCGACTGGTACCTCGAGATCGCCAAGCTCGATCTCTATCGCACTGACGACGCCACGCGGCGGCTGGCCACCCAGTACGCGCTCGTGACGACGCTCGAGAGCACGCTACGGTTGCTGCATGCGTTCATGCCGTTCATCACCGAGGAGCTCTGGCAGCGGCTGCCGCACGACGGCGACTCGATCATGATCGCGCCGTACCCGACGGCCACGCGCCGCCAACTGGACACCGCGGCGGAGCGCGACATGTCCGTCGTCATGGGCGTGGTCGCTGCCGTCCGGAACATCCGCGGTGAGATGCGGGTGCCGCCGGGCGTGACGCTCGCCGCGACGGCAAAGTCGTCGGCCCCGCACACGGCGCTGCTGCGCGAGCACGCGCCGCTCGTGCAGGCGCTCGCGCGCGCCGCGCTGACGGTCGATCCGCGCGCGAGCCGTCCTCGCAGCTCTGCGCTCGGCGTGGTCGGCGGCACGGAGATCTATGTTTCGCTGGAAGGCGTCGTGGACCTGGCGGCCGAGCGCCAGCGGCTGGAAAAGGAAATCCGGCGCGCGGAAGAAGCGATCGCGTTCGGGCGCGCCAAGCTCTCGCGACCCGAGTTCGCCGAGCGCGCCCCGGCCGACATCGTTGAGAAGGAGCGCGAAAAGGTCGCCGCGCAGGAAGCGCTGCGTGACAAGCTCGTGGCGAGCCTGGGGTGGGTGGGATGACGATCGTGCATCTGCCGCGCGTGGACTCCACTCAGGGGACGATCTTCGACCTCGCAGCGCAGGGCGCTGCGGATCGTACGGTCGTCGTCGCCGATTACCAGGCCGCCGGTCGTGGTCGTCGCGGCCGCGCCTGGGACGCGCCGGCGGGCACTGGCCTGCTGACCTCGGTGCTCGTTCGGCCGCGGAGCGCGCGAGAGCACTGGGGCGGCTACTCACTCGTCAGCGCGTTGGCCGTGACCGACGCGCTCGCACGCGTCGCAGGGCTGGGTGCGCGCCTGAAGTGGCCGAACGACGTCCTCGTCGGCGGGCGCAAGATCGCCGGTATTCTGCTCGAGAGCCGTATGCCGGCCGGCGTGAGCGACACGGGACCGAGCGGCACTGCGGGCGTCATCGCGGTCGGCATCGGCGTCAACCTCCGCCAGCGCGCGTTTCCAGCCGGCCTCGCCGCCCGCGCCACGTCGGTCTGGCTCGAGACGGGACACGACGTCGAGCGCGACGCCATGCTGACGGCGACGCTCGAGGCCTTCGACCGGTGGCGTGCGCAGCTCGAGCACGACGGGTTGGCGCCCATCCGTGCGCGCTGGCTGGCCGTCGCGGACACGATCGGGCGGCGCGTCTCCGTGGACGGCATCACCGGCGTCGCGGTCGACCTCGATGTCGATGGCGCGCTGCTGCTGCAGGATGGTGAGCGCCGTCATCGTGTCGTGGCGGGAGAGGTCGGGATCGTCTGACATGCTGCTCGTACTCGAAGTCGGCAACACCAACACCAAGGTCGGCGTCTTCGAGGGCGAACGGCTCAGGGTGTCCTGGCGGCTCACGACTCGCCGCGAGCAGACGGCCGACGAGTACGGCATGTTCATCGAGACGCTGCTCCGCTCCCGCGCGATCGAGCCTCGGCAGATCGAGGGGGTCGCCATCTCGAACGTCGTGCCGCCCATCCAGCAGGCGCTGGAATGGATGTCCGAACACTACTTCAACACCAGTCCGTTCACGGTCGAGCCCGGCGTGACCCCGGCGCTGCCGCTCGCCGTCGATAATCCCCGCGAGGTCGGCGCCGATCGCGTGACGATATGCGTCGCCGCCTCAGCGCTCTACGGACCACCGCTGATCGTGGTGGATCTCGGCACCACGACGCGGTTTGACTGCGTGAGCGCATCGGGCGAATTCATCGGCGGCGCCATCGCTCCCGGCATCGCGATCTCCACGGAAGCGCTGGTTTCGCGCGCGGCGCGGTTGTTCCGTGTGGAGCTCGTTCGGCCCAAGGAAGCGATTGGGCGCAACACGGTAACGAACATCCAGTCCGGCGTTGTCTACGGCTACGCGGGACTCGTCGATGGGCTCGTGGACCGCATGAAGGCCGAGATGGCCGGCCGGCCCAAGGTCATCGCGACCGGCGGTAACGCGCGTTTGATCGCCGGCGTGGCCCGCTCCATCGACCAGGTGAACGAGGATCTGGGTCTCGAGGGACTGCGCATTCTATGGAAGCGCGCGCACGGGGGTTGACGCGGCGCGCTCGTTGACAGCGCCGACGGCCGTCGCATATACTGCACCAAATCTAGTGATCGAACGGCCGGGTGCCCCTATATTTTGGGATCCCACCCGGTAGCAACGCCGACCAGCCGGGAGGACGGACATGGGGATGTGGGTGGGGAGGGGACGCAAGGCGAGAGCGGCCTATGGCTTCGACGACATTGCGCTCGTCCCGGGCAGTCTCACCGTCAACCCCAACGAAGTCGACATCTCCTGGGAGCTCTGTGGTCACCGCTACGGTATCCCGATCATCGCCGCCGCAATGGACGGCGTCGTCGGTCCCAAGCTCGCGACCGAAATGGGGCGCCTGGGCGGGCTCGCGGTCCTCAATCTCGAGGGCGTGTTCTCCCGCTACGCCAACCCCGAAGACGTTCTGGACCGCATCGTGTCCGCCAGCCAGGAAGAAGCCACGAAGATCATCCAGTCGATCTACAGCGAGCCGATCAAGGAAGAGCTGATCCATCAACGCATCCGGGAGATCAAGAAGGGCGGCGGGCCGGCGGTCGTGTCCTCGATTCCCCAGCGCGCGGAACGGTTCGGTCAGATCGCGCAGGAGGCCGGCGCCGACATCTTCGTCGTCCAGTCGACCGTGACCACAGCACGGCACATCGCCACCGAGTACACGCCAGTCGATCTGCGGAAGCTGAAGAAGTCGCTCGCCATCCCGCTCGTCATCGGCAACGTCGTGACCTACGAGGCGTGCCTGGAGCTGATGGAGGTCGGGGCGGATGCGCTGCTCATTGGCGTCGGGCCCGGTGCAGCCTGCACGAGCCGCGAAGTGCTCGGTCTGGGTGTGCCTCAGGTGACGGCGACGGCCGACGCCGCCGCCGCGCGCGACTTTCATTACAAGAAGACAGGCCGCTACATTCCGGTGATCACCGATGGC
>DAIRVP010000111.1:0-18311 GCA_036802765.1 Candidatus Rokuibacteriota bacterium | reverse complement strand
GGCCATCTGCGCCGAGGGCGTCGGGACGAGGTCCTTGTTGCTGTAGATGTCCTCGTACCAGAACACGAAGTCGTCCGCCGTGAAGGGCTTGCCGTCGCTCCACTTCATCCCGCGGCGCAGGTGCACGAGCCACGAGCGCGCGCCGTCCTGCATCTCGAGGCCCTTCGCGATGTTCGGGATGGCTTTGTCGCCCGTGTAGTCCCAGAACATCAGGTGGTCCGGCCCCGAGCAGCAGCGGAAACCGTTCCAGAAGTCCGCGGGGCCCGTGAAGCCGCTGCGCCACGTCCCGCCGTACTTGCCGATCGACTGCAGCGGCTTGATGACGAGTGGGTCCTGGCCGACACGCTCGGCGACCGGCGGCAGCTTGCCCTGCTTGACCAGCTCCGCCAGCTGCGGCGCTTCCTTGAACGTCTTGGGGAACTTCGCGGGATCGGTGACGACCTCCGGGCCTTCCAACTTGCCGATCAGCGCGCTCTTGCTCTGCGCGAGTGCCCCCGCGGCGACGGCAACGATCAGCGCGGATGCCGTTAGAGCGATCGTGTATCGGGATCGGAGCCTGCGTCTGAAGTTCGTCATGACGCGTTCCCCCTTTATTTCGGGATCGACGTGAGGCCGGGATATTACCGCATGGGTCCCGGCTCGCCCAGCACTTTGGACCATCGGGCTATGTCGCAGCGGCACCGGCCCATCCGGCATTTGACGAGACCACCGAAAGTAGATAACGTCCGCCCACCGACTGAAACGGGAGGCGCCCGCTATGTCTCTCTCCCGACGTGACTTCCTCCAGTTGAGTGGTGCCGCCGTGGCGGCACATGCGATCGGTACCCCCGAAGCGTTGGCGGCGGAAACGCCTCAACGCGGAGGCGTGTTCCGCATCCGCGGCGAAGACGCGACCACCGGATTCGACCCGCACCTCGTCGCGAATCACCACCGCATTGCGACGAACCTCTCGTTCACGCACAGCCGCCTCGTCAGAGTGAAAGCCGGCCCCTCGATTGTTCCGGGAACCCAGCCCCTCGAGCCGGACCTCGCGGAATCGTGGTCACAGCCCAACGATCGGACCTATGTCTTCAAGCTCCGGAAAGGTGTGCGCTGGCACCCCAAGCCGCCGGTGAATGGCCGAGAGCTGACGGCCGACGATGTGAAATACACGTACGACCGATTCCTGCAGGTCAAAGGCAACCCGAACCGCTCGATGCTCGGTCACGTCGAGAAGATCGACGTGATCGACCGGTATACGGTCAAATTCACGCTGAGCGAGCCCTTCGGCTGGTTCCTCGACTACCTCGCGAACACCGTCATGTGGATCGTGCCACGCGAAGCCGTCGAGCAGTTCGGCGACTTGCGCCGATGGGAGGCCTGCATCGGGACCGGCCCGTGGATGCTGGAGCGTTACGAGCCCAACACGCGATTGACGTTCGTGCGCAACAAGGACTACTTCGTCCCGGGCCTGCCGTACGCCGACGGCGTCGAGGTGACGGTAGACGAGGATCCATCGTCGCGGCTCGCGAGCTGGATCGCCGGCAAGTACGACTTCGCGCCGGAATACGGACAGTGCGTGCGGCGGCTGGATCTACAGGTGGCGCAACAGCGGCGGCCGGGGCTCAAGACGCAGGACTTCATCGTGTTGTTCGGCGCCTATACCGCGATGAAGCTCGACCGTGAGCCATTCCGCGACGTCCGCGTCCGCCGCGCGCTCGGAATCGCGGACGACTGGAAGCAGATTCTCGAGACCAACGCGTGGTCGCTCGGCAAGGGCGCACCGAATCCGGCGGTGCCGGCCGCGCTGCGCGAGTGGGCCATTCCCATCGATCAGCTCACCCCGACCGGTCGCCGCCTGTACGAGCGCGACGTTCCGGCGGCCAAGCGCCTGCTCGCCGAGGCGGGTTTCCCTCAGGGCTTCAAGACGACGGTGGAGGCGACGCTCGGGTGGAGCCCCGATTACGTCGACGCGCTGCAAGTCACCATGAGCGGCTGGAAGGAGGCTGGCATCGACGCCGAGCTGAAGAGCAAGGACTTCGGCGCATACATGGCGACGACGATCTACGGCAAGTTCGACAAGCTGGGACATGGGCTTCGAGGCGGCAGCCCGATCGCGGACCTCACGCTCTACGGCGCCCACTATACCGGCGAGCCGCTGAATGCCTCCGGCGTGGACGATCCGAAGCTCAACGAGATGCTTCGCCTGCAGCGGCGCACGCTCGACGTCGCCAAGCGCCGCGAGATCGTGTACGACATCCAGCGCTATCTCGCCGAGCAGGCGTACTACACGTTCGGGCCGTCGGTGAGCACCGTGGCGGCGTGGGAACCGCGCGTCAAGAATTTCTCGCCGAACATCGGCCACGACTACGGCGGGCGACTCATGGCCGCGTGGCTCGCGAAGTAGCGCGTCAGCGGCTCGTCGCGAACTCCGACTGCGCCTTGTCGAGCCAGATCGGGAGATTCATCTCGCGATACATCGTCGTCGCGCGGCTGAAGTGTTCGCTCGATTCGTTCGAGCTGCCAACGGCGCGATAGAGCCTGGCGAGGTCGAGATGGCAGTGCGCGACGAGCGGCCGCATGCCGAGCGCCGCAGCCCGATCGCGTGACTCGGTGAAGTATTTTTCTGCGGCGGCGACGTCGGGCGGATCGGCGCTCGCCGCGATCCTCCCGAGCACGTGCAGGGACAACGCGTGGTCGGCGCGACGTCCCTGCTCGGTGGCGAGCGCCAACGCGCGACGCGCGGTCTTCTCGGCATCGTCGCGACGACCGGCGAGCAAATACGCCTCGCCGAGAGTGGCAAGCCGCGCGGGATAGTTCGTCATCTGCTTGATCGCTTCGCAATGCGCGGCGCCCGCCTCCAGATTCTCGATGGCTTCCGCGGTGCGGCCGACGAGCGCGCAGGCGCGGCCGAGGATCATGGCGGCAATGCCGGACCAATCCCGGACCTCATACCTGCGGCTGATTTCGACGGCTGATTCGAGAATCGGAATGGCCTCGGCTGCGTCACCGAGGTCGAGCCAAGTCATCCCGAGCAGGCAGAGGTGAGATGCCTCGAGGGCTTTGGCGCCATTCACCTCCGCAATGCGCACAGCGACCTGCCCAAGCGCGAGGGCCTCGGCGAACTCGCCTCGACTTGCGAGCGCCCACCCCAACCATGCACGCACACCGCCCTGGAACCGGTGAAGCGTGAGGATCCGCTCGGGCGTCACGTCACCGTCGAGCGGAATGAGCGCCGCTCGGTAGGACGCCTCAGCGTCGGCCCATTCGCCACGACTGGCGTACGCCATTCCGAGAAAGTAATTACTGGACGCGGCGAGCTCGGCATCCCCTAGCTCCGTGGCGATCGCCCGCGCGCGGCGGCCCGGCTCGATGGCGGCGTCCGTCATTCCCATGACACGAAACATCAGGCATTGATTCGCGAGTGCGCGCGCGAGCCGTCGGCGGTCACCGATCCGTTCCGCGACCGCGGCCGCGTCGATGACGGCGTCGAGGCCTCGGCGGTACTCGGCGAGAACGAGGAACGGCAGGAACACTTCGAGGCGAAGATCGATCGCCAGGATCGTCCGATCGCCGGGCACCTTTTCCAGGATCTGCAGCGCCTGATCGAGACACGCCGCCGCCTCGTGATGCGCGGAGCGCGCGAACGCTTTCGATCCGGTTTCGCGCAGATACTCGACGGCTTTGTCCCAGACCTCGCCCCGGACGGCATGATGGGCGAGCTTGTCCGTGTGCTCGCCGAGCCGACCGGCATGCTGCGCCTCGATGGCGTCGACGGCGCGAGCATGCAGCATGTGACGATCGCCGGGTAGCAGGCTCGAATACGCCACTTCTTGGGTCAGCGCGTGCTTGAAGCGATAGAGCTGTCGCGCGCCGTCGCTGCGGTCATGCAGATACTCGAGCCGCTGCAGCTCGCTCAGATGCTCCTTCGACGCCGCGACGTCAGGAATGATGCCCTCCAGCAGGGTCACCGCGACGTCGCGGCCCAGGACTGAAGCGGCTTGGAGGACCGCCTTGCATTCGTCGGACAAGCGGTCAATGCGGGCGAGCAGCACGGCTTCGATGGACTCCGGCACCAGCGCCGTCGCCGTGCCGGTGTCGGATTCGATCGCCCGTGCGAGTTCCTCGATGAAGAACGGATTGCCGTCGGCTCGATCGAGGATCGCCTCCATGGTCGCCGTCGACAGTGGCTGGTTCGTTTTCACAGCGGCGATCAGCATGCGGTGCGCGTCGGGTCGGGCAAGCGGCTGGAGTCGAAGCTCGGTCACGTACGAACGATCATTCCACGGGGGGCGGTAGCCGGAGCGATATGTCGTGACCAGTAAGATCGGCGCTTCGACGAGCGCGTCGACAAGCACCGAGAGATAGCCCTCCGAGGCCCGATCCATCCAGTGAAGATCCTCGATGGCGACAACGAGCGGCCGGACGCGGCTCGAGGCGACGGCGAAGCGCCGAAAGGCCTCGAGCGTTTTCTGATGAATCGCGTCCCCGGTGAGATGGCGGATGGCGTCCGTCCCGTCGCTCATGTCCAAGAGACGGAAGAAGTACGGCATCATTTCGTCCGCCGGCAAGTCCAGCGCCGTCAGCCGTGATTGCAGCTTGTGACGGACGACGTCGATATCTTCTCCGTCCTCGATGCCATGGCCACGCCGCAACATCTCGATGATCGGCAGCAGCGCCGTGTCACGGCCGTACGAAACGGATCGCGCGCTCACATAGCTCACCGTCTCGGCATCCAGCGTCCGGTGGAACTCGAACAGCAGCCTCGACTTGCCGATGCCGGGCTCACCGCTGATGTGCACGACCTGACCTCGGCCGGAGCGTGTGAGCGCCAGCCGCCCGTGCAGCATCGTCATCTCGTCGTGTCGGCCGACGAACATCCCGCCCTGGACCCAGCGTGCCGCTGCTTCTGGATCCAGAAGCCGACACGCGCCGTCGTCGGTGTCCACCGGCGCGAGCCGAAAGGCGTCGCGTAGCGCCGGGCTGGCCGGCGCGCTGACGATGATGACGCCATCACCGGCCCGCGCGACGAGAGCGTCGAGCGTCCGCCATGCGTCGGCGCGCGCGTCCATGTCGACGTGCACGTCGTCTCCCAGCTTGCACAGCGGAGCGAGGGCTCCGTGGATCGCGAGCTTCACGGCTGGCCCTGGCGTGTCGAGGCCGGTCGAGCGCGTTGTCAGCTTGCGGATCGCCGTGGCCGCGTGGGCCGCCCGACGCGTAGCATCCTCCGCGGAGTCGAGACCGAACACCGCCGTGACGCCGAGAGGACTGACGCCCTCCAGCGCACCGCCGAACGCAATGACCTTTTGTCGGATCTCTTCGAGTAGCGCCCGCTCCGTCTGCCCGCTCTGGACGCTCGCCGGCGCGAGGACGATGCGCAGGAAAGCGACACGGCGACGCTCCCACCGCGCGGGCGCGGAGCCTGCTGTCGGCCACACCGGGGTCGACGCGACGGGCTCTCCGCCGGAGGCAGCGAGGCCGTGCTTGCGCAGACGGTAGCGCAGGGTATTGCGCGTGAGGCCGAGGCGCTGCGCGGCGCGCGTCACGTTGCCGCCGGCCGCGGCGAGCGCCTGGCGCAGATGATCCCGTTCGACCGCCGCCACCGCGTCGTCGATGGGCGGCCTCGGTTCGAGATCGTGACGGTTCCCGGATTCGGCGGATTCGATCCGCACACCTTCGGCCGGTCCGAGTCCGAGCGCGTCGGCGCCGATCGAGGCCGAGTCGGACAGCAGCGCCACTCTCTCGACGACGTTACCGAGCTCTCGGATGTTTCCAGGCCAGTCATGCGTCGTCAGCCGCGCGAGAGCGTCCGGTGCGAGGCGTTTCGCGAGGCCATACTCGCTGCAGGCGCGGGCCAGGAAATGCTCGGCCAGCAGCACGATGTCGTGGCCGCGCTCGCGCAAGGGCGGGATGCGCAGCGTCACGACCGCGAGACGATGGTAAAGATCCTCGCGGAAGCGCTGCTTCCGGATCGCCACGTCCAGCTCCTCGCTCGTCGCCGCGATGATCCACACGTCGATCGCCCGTGTCGTCGTGGCGCCGAGCGGTCGGAGCTGCCGCTCGTCGACGACCTTCAGCAGCTTGGCCTGGAGGCCATCGGGCAGAAGCCCGATCTCGTCGAGAAAAATGGTGCCGCGGTCCGCGGCCGCGAACAGACCGGGTTTGGCATGGCGAGCGTCGGTGAATGCTCCACGCTCGAAGCCGAACATCTCCGACTCCATGAGCGTGGCCGGGATGGCTGCACAGTTGACGTCGACAAACGGTTGGCGCGCCCGTGGACCCGCCTGGTGCAGGGCGCGAGCGATCATGCTTTTGCCTGTCCCGGTCTCTCCGAGCAGCAGCAGCGGCGGCAGCCGGCGCGCGCCGGCATAGCGGTGGACGATCTGCTCCAGCTGGCGCCGGAGCCCGACGATGACGGCGCTCTCCCCGAGGATCTCGGCGAAAGGCGACGACATGGGGCGGTGATCATATCCGAACCGATGCACCAGTGGTGCAAATTCCACCGCTGGTGCAGCGGCCTCGGACCGGAACCACTTTTCGTTCTTGAACGCTTACTTGGCGCCACCCGACCACCGAGCGGCGCCCCGCGAGGTGCGGCACTCCGCTTGCGTCATCGCCCTGCGGCGTCGACCCATGGCGCCCCGCGGCGCCGACGCAGTCCACCGTTCACGTACGACAGGGAGGACGTCGATGACTCGCACCCGTCTACAGTGTCGCGTCCTGAGCTGCTTGGTGATGCTGCTTGGACTCATTGTCGTGTTGCCGGCGCCAGCCCGCGGCGACGCCGACGGCCACGAGTTCACCGTCCGCTGCGACAAGGGCAAGACGATCGGCGCATCCCTCGCCGAGCACGATGGTCCGGTGACGCTGAGCATCGTAGGGGTCTGCGACGAGCACGTCGTCGTGAACCGCAACGACGTCAGTCTCGTAGCCGGCGCCCCCGGCGCCGGCATTCACGGACCGGATCCGGCCGTCAACACGCTGCAGGTGACGGGTGACCGGTTCCTGCTCGACGGTCTGACGGTGACGGGTGGACGCAACGGAATCGTGGTGTCCGGCGGCACACGCGCGACGATCCAGAACTGCACGGCACTGGCGAGTGGCAGCGGCATCGTCGGCGGGATCGGAATCGTCTTCTTCCACGGAACGACCGGAACGATCGACAGCTGCACGTCGAACGGCAATCCCGCGGACGGTCTCATGCTCGACGGGGCGGTCGCCAGCATCACCAACAGCAGCTTCTCGTCGAACCACCGCGCCGGCATCCTGGTGTTCGGCGGCAGCAGCGCGCGCATCGGGCTGTCGAACGCGTTCACGGCCGCGGGCAACACGATCAACGGCAATGGGTCGAACGGTATTCACGTCACCATCGGCTCGACCGCCATCATCATCGGGAACACGATCTCGGAAAATGGGACCAGTCCCACCGGCGCCTTCGGACGCATTGGAATTGCGGCCGCTATCCAGTCGCGCATCGACGTCATCGCGGGGAACACCATCACCAACAATTTCGGTGCCGGCGTCTTCGTCGGATCCGGGTCGATGGCTGGCATCGGTGATCCGGGTTTCGGCCTGGGCGTGGCGAACCTCATCCGTGGGAATTCGACGGCGGCCCCAGCACAGGGCATCAACGTCACCCTCAGCTCGACGCTGATCCTTCGCGGCGCGACGGTCGACAACAACAACGGCGCGGGCATCGCGCTGTCTGCTCGCTCCACGATGAGCGCCTTTTCGAACACCATCACTGGGAACTCGGTGAACGGAGTCCAGCTCAGTCAAGGCAGCGCGGCGATCTTCCAGCCGATCCCACCGTTCTCGAATGTCAGCGGCAACACCGGCACGGATGTGATCTGTCTGGACGGCGAGTCGAGCGTCACCGGCCCACTCGCGCCCGGCGCGACGGTCAACTGCACCGGGTTCTAAAGGAGGGGAGCGATGCGAGCGTTCGCATGCGTGATGCTGCTTCTCGCACTCACCGGCTGTGCCACGACTGGATCGGATGGCGCAAAGCCACCGGTCGACGTGACCGGATCATGGGCTGGTACGTTCACCTGGCCGTACGGCGTCTCGCCAATCACGCTTACGCTGCGCCAGGTAGGCGCCGAGGTCACCGGCGACATCGTCACGACGGGAACGGCGGGAGAGATGCGACAAGGCAATGGGCCTACACGCGGGACAGTGAGCGGAGACACGCTGTCGCTGACGTTCGCCGGCGGCAGTGCAGACTTGTTCGTCAAGGCAAACAGTATGAGTGGGTTCTCGAGCTCGGGGGGCCGGTGGACGTTGCAGCGGCAGTAACCGATGTCGCGTCTACACGTACATCGGCCGCCGCTCGCTGAGCGCCAGCCAGCCGCGCACGATGCGGTAGATGAACCAGATGCCGACGAAGCCGAGCGGGATCCAAGCGATGAAGAATCCGATGCCCAGCGTGGCGACGATGAAGAGCCCACAGAGCGCGACCCAGAGCAGGCCGAACCAGAACGTCCGGATCTGCCAGCGGAAGTGGGGCTCGAGCCACGTGCCCCGCACCTCGCTGCGCTTCACGTAATTCAGGATGACCGCGATGATGGACGGCCAGCCGAAGAGGAACGCGCCGACCACGGTCGCCGTGCCGACGATGCCGATGACGAGGCTGGCGGCGTGCAGGGCGTAGATCAGATGCGTATACCGGATGAGCGACTCGTTCGGCTGAGCGGCGACGACGTTCACGACGCGCGCGCCTTGTGGAACGCGCGCTCGAAGCCAGGCAGCGCGCGCACGATCGTCTCCCGATCGACCGTCAGCGAGATACGGATGTGGCCGGGCATGCCGAAGCCCGAGCCCGGCACCGTGAGCACGCCCTCTTCGGCCAGCAGGCGGACGAAGACAACGTCGTCGTCGATCGGCGTGCGCGGGAACACGTAAAACGCGCCCTGCGGCTTCACGCAGCGATAGCCGATGCGCGTGAGACCCTCGTACATCAGGTCGCGCTTCTCGCGATACGGGGCGACGTCGATGACCTGGTCACCGACCTCGGCCACCACCCACTGCCACAGCGCGGGCGCGTTGACGAAGCCGAGCACGCGGCTGGTGAAGGTGCATGCCTCGAACAATTCCGCGGCTTCCGGCATGCGGGGCGAGAACGCGAGATAGCCGATGCGCTCGCCCGGAATGGCCAGCGATTTCGACCACGACGTGGCCACGACGGCGCGCGTGACGAGCGGCGGCACCTGCGGTACGGCGACGCCGTCGAAGACCAGCTCGCGATACGGCTCGTCGCTGATCAACACGATCGGCCGCGGCGCGCGCGCGAGCACCGACTCGATCGCGGTGAACGTTTCGGCCGGATAAATCACGCCGCTGGGATTGTTCGGCGAGTTCAGGAGAATCGCGCGCGTCTCGGGCGTGATCGCCGCCTCGAGCCTCGCGACGTCGGGCGTGAGCTCGGCGGTCGGCGGCACGACGACGAGCCGGCCGCCGTGGTTCTCCGCGTAGAACGTGTACTCGGCGAAGAACGGGGCCACCGTGATCACCTCGTCGCCCGGGTCGAGCAGCGCTTTCAGCACGGTGTTGAGCGCCGCGCCGGCGCCCACGGTCATGAGGATGTGATTCGCGGTGTACGGCAGCCCTGTGGCCGCCTGCATGCGCTTGGCCACCGCCTCGCGCACGCGCGGATGACCGGCGTTGGGCATGTAGGCGTGCAGGTGCGGCGCGTCGCTGTCGAGCACGCGCCGCGCGGCGGCGAGCACCGCGGGCGGCGGCTCGATCTCGGGATTGCCGAGCGTGAAGTCGAAGACCTTGTCGGCGCCGCGCTCAGCCTTGAGGCGCGCGCCTTCCTCGAACATCCGGCGAATCCAGGACGCCTTCTTCAGGTTGTCGGTCACGGCTCGGGAGATCATCACGGCCGGAGTATAGTCGACGCGGAGGACTTCCGATGCGCATGGCGGTGCGCCGAGCCGGCCGTGGGCCCGACGTCGTGTTGTTCCACGGCGGCATGGGATCGTGGAAGCACTGGATCCGCAACATCGACGCGCTCGCCACGCGCTTCACGGTGCACGCCCTCGATCACCCGTCGTACGGCGAGTCCGCGCCGGTGCCGCGCGAGACGACCGGCCTCGAATACCTCGACCTCGTGCACCGGTTGTTCCTCGAGGCGTTCCCGGGACACGCGCCGCTTCGTTTCGCCGGATTCTCCTTCGGCGGCGCCATCGCCGCCAACCTCGCGCGCCGCCTCGGCGGGCGCGTCACGCATCTGTGTTTGATCTCGCCCGGCGGCTTTCCGCGCCGGCGCTTCGGCGATCGGCCGACGCGCAGCTATCGAGAGGCCGGCGACGACGACAAGCTGTTTCGCGAGATCTGCCGACACAACCTGCTCATCAACATGCTGAGCGATCCGGCCAGCGTCGGCGAAGACACGATCGACATTCAGGCCGAGTGCGTCCGGCGCGCGCGCTTCGACAGCCGCAAGGTCAGCGCGGGCGGCACGCTGCTCGGCGATCTCGCGGCCGCGCGGTGCCGCATCCGCCTGCTGTGGGGCGAGCGCGACGACTCGGCGTTCCGGCCGGCGAGCCTGCTGATCGGCGAGATCGCCGACGCGGTCCCGGCGCTCGACGTGCACCGGATTCCGCGCGCGGGCCACTGGTCGGCGTACGAAAACGCGCCCGAGGTGAATCGGCTGCTGCTCGAGTTTTTCTCGCGTTAAGCGACGTCGCGCTGCTGTGCGGCGTTGTAGTTGGCGTCGTACCACCAGTCGAGATACGCCGCGTACGTGATGGGTGGATAGCGCGGCGGATCGTCTGCCGACTGGCAGGTGGGCAGGCACGCGATGTCCGTGTCGAGGTGCGGTCCCATGAAGTACGGGATGGCGTACCGCGGGCGCCCCACCGGCGGCAGCGCGCGATGCGGCGTCGATTTGAAGTGACCGTTCGTCCAGCGCTGCATCATGTCGCCCGAGTTCACGGCGAACGAGCCGGGCACGTACGGCACGTCGACCCAGTCCCCGTCCGGCATCCGTACTTGAAGCCCCGGCACCTCGCTCTGGGCGAGGAACGTCAGGAAGTTGGCGTCGGTGTGCGGCGCGATCCCGAACTGGTTCGATTCCGCCGTTACCGGCGGATAGTGCGTGAGGCGAAAGCTGAACTGACTCTCGGCGAAGGCGCTGTCGAACGTGTCGATCGGAAGATCGAGCGCCGCCGCGCAGAGCGGAAGCAGGCGACGGCCGAGCGCGTCCACGGTGTCGGTGTAGGCGAGCAGCGTCTCGCGAAAGCCCGGCAGACTCGGCGGCCACTGGTTCGGGCCGGCGAACCGGCGGCCCGCGCGCACCAGCGGATCGTCCGCTCGTCGCTCGCGCTTGATGAAGAACGCCTCATTGAGGTCCGGCTTGTCGTTGGCGTTGACGCCCGAGGTCCACACCGCGTACCGCCCCAGCATCATGTAGCCGTTGTTGTGCTCGTTCATCCGGAGCGCGAGCTTGGTCTCCATCGGCTGCGCGTGGAAGCGTCGGGCCTCGGCGAACGTGCGGTCGATCAAATCTTGAGGCACGCCGTGATTGACGATGACGAAGAAGCCGACGTCGCGCAGCGCGCGCCCAAGCTCGGCGGCGGTCGCGGCGATCGCGCCAGGCCGTCCGGACAGATAGGACCCGAGATCGATGATCGGGATCACGCCTCGATGAGATAGCATCCGGGGCCGGCGCGTGCAACACTCTCGCCAAGGAGCCGACAGCCGAGGAGCCGACATATGGGCATCGCGATCCGTCAGATTCACCCGATGTTCGTGGGCGAGGTGTCCGACATCGACATCGGCAAGCCGCTCTCGCCCGACGAGGTCGCCGCCATCGACGAAGGGATGATCCGCTACGCCGTGCTGGTCTTCCACGACCAGCAGCTCACCGACGAGCAGCAGATGGCGTTCACGCTGAACTTCGGGACGCTCGAAGACGCGCGCGGCGGCAACATCACGAAGCCGGAGGACCGGCGGCTGCAAGTGGGCATGAACGACGTGTCCAATCTGGGCAAGGACGGACGTCCGCTGGAGCGCGACTCACGCGTGCAGCTGTTCAACCTCGGCAACATGCTGTGGCACTCCGACAGCTCGTTCCGCCCTGTCCCCGCGAAGTACTCGCTGCTGTCGGCACGCCTCGTGAATCCGATCGGCGGCAATACGGAGTACGCCGACATGCGCGCCGCCTACGATGCCCTCGACGCTCAGACGAAGGCGGAGATCGACGAGCTGATCTGCGAGCATTCGCTCATGTACTCGCGCGGCTCGCTCGGCCTGGTCGATTACTCGGAGGAGGAGAAGGCGATGTTCCGGCCGGTGCGCCAGCGGCTCGTGCGCACGCATCCGGCCACCGGCTGCCGGTCGCTCTACCTGTCGTCACACGCCGGCGCGATTCTCGGGATGCCGACGCCGGAGGCCCGCATTCTCCTGAGAGATCTCACCGAGCACGCCACGCAGCCGCAGTTCGTCTACGTGCATCGCTGGCAACCATGGGATTTCGTGATGTGGGACAACCGGCGGACGATGCATCGCGTGCGCCGCTACGACCACAGTCGGCCGCGCGACATGCGGCGCACCACATTGGCGGGCGACGCGCCCACCGTCGGGCAGCAGGCGTAGACATGACAGACGTCGCGAGTGTTCGGGATCGCGACAGCTGACATGCCGAACCGGCACCCGGCCCGATTGCGGTAGCTGTAACCCCTGGTAGATTCGGCCCGAGCGCTCTGGCACCCCCGCTGCAGTGATGTAAGCGCTGCGCATCTGTTGCGCAGCACTGCCGAGGGGAGGCCCCATGAGAAAGCTTGTCACGATCTTGAGCGCGGTCAGCGCACTGTCGCTTGGCCTGAGCGCTCAAACGGTCTTCGCGGGCGGCGTCGGATCACTCGCGCAGAACAAGGCGTACAGCATCCAGGTGATCGCGCACGATACCTGTCCGGCCGGGAGCTTCGACGATACGAGCCGGCGCACGATCGCGGTGCTCGCGAATTTCACGGACAGCCCGAATGGGATGCAGTTCACGAGCCTCGACAAGACCAACAAGATCTTCCTCACGCCGGGAACCGACTTCTCCATCGCCGACGGCAATGCCTGTGATGGCGACGGCGCCATCGTCGACCTTCCGTCAGACGTGAGTACGACCTACGAGGTGTACGTGCGTCTGGTTGGCAAACCGGGTAGCAAGATCGATGTCAGCACGTGCGGCGTCGACACCACTGGCCTGGTGACCGGGACGGCTGGCACGGTCCTCTGCTCGACGGACAACTTCGTGAAGGTGCGCATGACCGGTAAAGGTCAGCCGAGCTTTACGAACGCGACGAGTCAGCTGTTGTTCATCACCAATCCGGCCCTGACCAGCGTGTGCAACGGCGGCAAGTGCGCGCTGTTCGATCAGAGTCTCCAGAATTACTTCTGGGACTGGAACACGCCTATCGGCCGACCCCACGCGCAGCTCTGGTTCGTGCCGGTTCAGTAGGACGCCTGGGGCGGGCGGGGCTTGGGCAACCTTCCCGCCCGCCTCAATCACCCCGTAGCTACCAGCGCGCGGTGACGCGCCGGGGCTGCCAATCGCCCTCCCGGTGCGCGTCCACCATCTCCGAGTCCGCGAAGAGCTTCACCAGCAGCATGCCCGCGACGAAGCCGCCGACGTGCGCCCCGAACGCCACGCCGCCGCCCTCGCTCGCCATGAGGCCGAACAGGCCGCTCACGAACTGCAGCCCGAACCAGTAGAGGAGCATCGTCCACGCGGGCAGCGTCACCGTGGTGATGAAGAAGCCGAGGAATATCAGGCAGTGCACGCGTACCCGCGGATAGAGCACGAGGTAGGCGCCCATCACCCCGCTGATGGCGCCGGAGGCGCCGACCATGGGGATCACCGAGCGCGGATTGAGCGCCACCTGCGTCAGCGCGGCCGCGACGCCACACAGAAGATAGAAGATGAGGTAGCGCGCGCGGCCCATCGAGTCCTCGACGTTGTTGCCGAAGAGCCAGAGGAACCACATGTTGCCGAGCAGGTGCATCCACCCGCCGTGCAGGAACATCGACGTCAGCACGTGGCTGATCTGACGGCCCGGATCGGTGAGACAGACGAGCCCGTCGCCCATCGGAAATCGCGTGCCGGGCGGCAGCGAGAGCGTGAGCTCGCCGGGAATCAGCCCGAGATCGCAGACCGACCGCGCCAGCTCTCGGGGCGAGCCGGCGCCCTGCACCACGAACCAGGCAAGGACATTGAGCGCGATGACCAGGTACGTGATGATCGGCGTGCGCAGCGTGATGTTTTCATCGTGGTACGGGAACACGGCTCAGGCGCTCAGCCTGAAGCCCGCATAGCCGGCGGCTGCCACCGCGTCGCACTTCTCACGGTAGACGCCGACGCCGCCGATGTACGGCATGAAGACACGCGGCTTGCCCGGCACGTTGGCGCCCATGTACCAGGATTTGGCGAGCGGATAGAGCGTCATGTGGCCCACGTCGTTGACGTGAGCGACCCACGCGTCCTCCGCCTCGACGGTGGCCTCGATGGCCGCGTGGCCACGCGCGCGCAGATGCGCGAGGCACTCGGCGATCCAGTCGACGTGCTGCTCGATCGACACGATCATGTTGCTGAGCACCGAGGGGCTGCCCGGACCCGTGATCGTGAAGAGATTCGGGAAACCCGCGATCGCGAGGCCAAGATAGGTGCGCGGCCCGCCCTCCCACTTCTCCGCCAGCGTGTGTCCGCCGCGGCCGCGGATGTCGATCTTCAACAGGGCGCCGGTCATGGCGTCGAACCCCGTGGCGAACACCAGGCTGTCGACGGCGTACTCGCGCTCCGACGTGCGCACGCCCTTGGGCGTGATGGCCGCGATCGGCGTCTTCCTGAGATCGACGAGCGTGACGTTGTCGCGATTGAACGTCGCGTAGTACTCGGTGTCGACGCAGAGCCGCTTCGTTCCGAGCGGGTAGTCGCGCGGCGTCACCGCCTCGGCGATCGTCGGATCACGGACGATGCCACGGATCTTGTCGCGGAAGAAGGTCGCCGCGGTGTCGTTGGCCGCCTGATTCGTCAGTAGATCGACGTACGTCGCGGCGAACCCGAGCCCGCCGCGCGTCCAGCGTTTCTCGTATTCGCGCTGGCGCTCCTCGGCGCTCACGACCAGCGCCGAGTCCCCGCTTCGCTCCACGACGAAGCCGATGCGGGACTCGCGCGCCTGGCGGCGGAAGTCGGCGTAGTTCGCCTTCACCGATCGCTCGTATTCGCGATCCAGCGGTCCGTTGCGGGCGGGCACGCTGTAGTTGGGCGTCCGCTGGAAGACGAACAGGTGCCGAGCCTGGCCCGCGATGATCGGAATCGACTGGATCGCCGACGAGCCGGTGCCGATCACGGCCACGCGCTGCCCGCTGAAGTCCACGCCTTCGTGTGGCCAGTGTCCCGTGTGATACCAGCGGCCCGCGAACGTCTCGCGCCCGGAGATATCCGGCACCTGAGCATCCGACAGGCAACCGGTGGCCATGATGCAGAACCGCGCGCTGACACGATCGCCGCGCCCGGTCTCGATCGTCCACCGGCGCGCCGCCTCGTCGTAGACCGCGCGCGTCACGCGCGTCGACAATTGGATGTCGCGCCGCAGATCAAAGCGGTCGGCGACGTGATTGATGTACGACAGAATCTCCGGCTGCGAGGCGTACCGCTCGGTCCAGCGCCATTCTTGCTGCAGCTCGTCCGAGAACGAATACGAATAATCCATGCTCTCGACGTCGCATCGCGCGCCGGGATAGCGGTTCCAGTACCACGTGCCGCCGACGCCGTCGCCCGCCTCGAACACGCGGGCCGAGAATCCGAGTCCGCGCAGACGATGGAGCGCGTAGAGTCCCGCGAATCCGGCGCCGACGATGATCGCGTCGATCTGCATGCGGCCTTTCTCAGGTCTGAAGGTCGCCGACTGCCGACGACAACGCGTCGAGCTCGGCACGCCACGACGACGGCGGCGCGATCGGACGGAGCACGAACTTGGAAAAGCCGACGGCGATGAAGCGCTCGATCAGCGCACGCAGCGCGGGGAGCCCGACCGGTGTCAGCTCGACCGACCGTGGCCGGCGCGCGGTCATGACTCGCGCGGTGGCGGGATCGATCGGCGCCCGCGCGTAGCCGATGCTCATGCCGAAGTGCTCGGCGCTGATCGAGCGTCCGGCCTTGGCGGCCGCTTCCTCGATCACGACGCGGCCGGCCGCCGCTTCTTCAGGCGTGCACAGCGACGGCAGCCAGCCGTCCGACAATCGGCCGCAACGCTCGAGAGCCGCGGGAATCGTGCCGCCGAGCCAGACCTCGAGCGGCTGCTGAACCGGTAGCGGCGTGAGCTTGACGTCACGAAAGCTCCCCGCCGGACCGTCGTGGCTGACCGTCCCGCCGGCCCAGAGCCGCCGCAGCAACGGCAGCGCGTCGTCGATGATGGCGCCGCGACGCTTGGGGTCGGCGCCGATCGCGTCGCGCTCGGGCGCGTACATCAGTCCCGGGACCAGCGTCACCAGCAGGCGGCCCCGACACAGGACATCGAGGCTCGCGAGCTGCTTGGCCATCCGGACGACGTTGCGCCCCGGCAGCAGCGCGGTCGTGCCGAGCTTCAGGCGCGGATTGTACGCACCCGCCCACGCGAGACCGACGAGCGGGTCGATCACCGGACCCGTGAGCACTTCCGACAGCCATAGCGAGTCGAAATGAAGCTCGTCGATGGCGCTGACGAGCTCGCCGAGCGTGTCGGGCGTCGACGCCGCGCCGGCCGCGCCGATGCCGATACGAATCTTCATTTCTTCTCCGCGGGCGTTGCCGTCGCAGGTCCCATGCCCCACACCTGGATGATCGTCTCCTCGTTTTTGGCGCCGTCGAAGTGCACCTTGCCTCCATAGTGGATCACGTAGCTCCCGGCCGGCGCCGCGACCGTCTTGTCCGGGTCGAACGTCTCGCCCGTGCCCATCCACCAGGTGCCGGAGAGCACCGCGAAGAAGCGGTCGTTCGGGTGGAAGTGCGGCCGGCTCATGTTGCCCGGAAACCACTTGACCCGCACGACATACGGCCCCGGCTTGCTCGGGTCGCCGAACAGCACGGCCTGCTCGTTGGTACCGGCGGCGTTGCGGACCCATTTGATATCCGCCGGCGTCGTCAAGTCCACCGCGGCACGATCGAGATCGGCGGCCTGCGCGCTGGCGGCGGCCGCGAGGATGACGACGAGCAGGACGATCGGGTTGACTCTCATCCAGTGCACCTCCCGAAGAGCGAGCCTACACCGTCGCCGGGCTCTTGCGCTCGCCGCCGCACCGGGCGATCCTCCGGGTCTCGAAAGGAGCCGCCATGTCACGTCTCTCCCATGCGATCGCGGGAGTCATCGTCGGCGCCGCGTGTCTCGGTGCGGTGGCGTACGCGCAGCAGCCGTCCCAGCCACCGTTCGCGACCACGCGCGTCGAGGGCACCGACAACGTCTACATCTTCCGCGGCGGTAACCATCAGTCGATGTTCGTCGTCACGACCGCCGGTGTGATCGCGACCGATCCGATCGGCTATGGCCGGCCCCAGATGGTCCAGACCTACGTCGACGAGATCAAGAAGGTCACCAACCAGCCGATCAAGTACCTGATCTACAGCCACCATCACTTCGATCACATCGCTGGCGGCAAGCCGTTCAAGGACGCGGGCGCCACGATCATCGCGCACAAGCGCGCGAACGAGCGACTGGTCGCGCTGAAGGATCCGAACACTGTGCTGCCCGACGAGACGATGGACAAGACCCGGACGTTGAAGCTGGGCGCCACCACGCTGGAGCTGACGTACGTCGGTCTCAACCATTCCGATTCGTCGATCGTGATGCGGCTGCCGAAGGAAAAGATTCTCTTCGCCGTGGATTTCATTCCCGTCGGCACATTTCCCGGCCGCGGCATGATCGATTCGTATCCGATCGAATGGGAGGACTCGCTCAAGCG
Organism: Candidatus Rokuibacteriota bacterium; assembly: GCA_036802765.1. Classification (GTDB taxonomy): domain Bacteria; phylum Methylomirabilota; class Methylomirabilia; order Rokubacteriales; family CSP1-6; genus AR12. The sequence continues at coordinate 401 of DAIRVP010000111.1, read as the reverse complement.
CGTGATGGCGATGAGCTGGGAGACGCTGATTCCCGGTCATCCCGGCGCGCCAGGCGGGCGGCTCGGCACCAAGGACGACGTCCAGCAGTTTCTGAACCTGCTGCAGGAGACCTCGGCGGCGGTGAAGGCGGAGGCGCAGAACGGCGGCTGCTGGGATCGCGTCGAGAAAGAGATGAAGTTCCCGAAGTACGAGAACATGCCCGGCTACGAGGCCGGCCTGCCGATGCTGCTGCGGCGCTATTGCGCGCTGTGGGGACGGGGCACATGAAGCTCGGCCTCAGCATCGGCTATTCCGGCGCCGAGTTGCGTCTGCCCGTCGAGCAGGTGTTGCTCGCCGAGCGTCTCGGCTTCGACTCCGTGTGGACGGCCGAGGCGTACGGCTCGGATGCGATCACGCCGCT
>DAIRVP010000110.1:0-18348 GCA_036802765.1 Candidatus Rokuibacteriota bacterium | reverse complement strand
TGCTGCAGCTCGAGGAGTACGGCTTCTGCAAGAAGGGCGAGGGCGGCGCGTACGTGTCGAGCGGAATCATCGAACTCGGCGGCAAGCGCCCCAACAACACCTCGGGCGGTCACCTGTGCGAGGGGTACACGCACGGCATGTCGATGGTGATCGAGAACGTCCGCCAGCTGCGCGGCACCGTGGACGACACGTGCCCCGGCGCGGCCGAGGGCAAGCACAGCTACGACTATTCGGTCGGCAAGTGCCGCCAGGTGCGCGATGCCGAGATCACGATGAATCTCGGCTGGGCGATGCCGGCCACGGGCTCGGCCCTGATCATGAGGAGATAGCGATGCCCCAGCCCGTCACCTATCGCGGCATGTCGCTGATCGTTCCCGACAACGACAGCGAGTGGAAGGACTACTACGCCCACGCGCGGCAGCACCGGCTCATGCTGCGCGCGTGTAAGGCGTGCGGCCTCATGCGCTATCCCGCCATGCACGCCTGTCCGTGGTGCATGGACCTCGGCTGGACGTGGAAAGAGGTCAGCGGCCGCGGGACCATCTATTCGTACGAGACCGTCGTGCACGCCATCCAGCCGGGCTTCAAGGATGCGACGCCCTATGCGGTCGTGCTGGTCGAGCTCGACGAGCAGCGCGGGAAGCCGACCGCGGACGAGGCGCTGCGCATCATCGGCAATCTCGTGAAGCCGGACGCCGTCACGTTCGAGGACACCAAAGAGGTCGCCATCGGCCGTCGCGCGCGCGTCGTGTTCCAGGACCTTGGCGAGTCGATGGCGCTGCCGCAGTTCACCCTGAGCGACGAGCCGCCGCAGGGACGTGTCTGGCGGCTGCCGGAGTGATCACACCGGCCGAGAGACGCTGATCGACGCCGAAATGTCGTAGAGGTCGTAGAAGTGCTGCACCGATGCTTCGAGCGACAGCACCGGGAGTGGAAAGCACCGGTCCAGATCGCCCATCGCCGACTGGCGCCCGAGGCGCTCGAGAAACGGACGGCTCATGCGCTCTTTGACGGCTCCGTGCCGATCGAGGAACTGCCCCCACAGCGGCATGTGCTGAAACCGCCCGGTCATCACTCGCGCCGTCGCCAGATACGACGCCGGGAACAGGCGACGATACGCCTCGACGTTATACAACCACGACGCGCCAACCACGCCTACCGATTGGCGTACGGTGCGGCTCACATGCTCGAAGAGCGCGGCCAGCTCCGCCATACGTCGGCCGCTGTGTTCGCGCCCCAGCGGTGATACGCCACTCGCCTCGACGTTCTTGAAGTGCAAACGGATGCGGTCTTCGCCGAGCCGCGCGTACGAGAAGCAGCCGAAGGTCGCAACGACCGGCGGCCCGGGCGGCTCACCACCTCTTGCCACGTAGAAGCCGTACGTCCAATCACCGACGTCGGTCGCCGCGCGCAGGCCCGAGAGGTAATCGAGCCATACCGGTTGTGTCGCGTCGAAGTCTCGACCGAGGCCGAATCGTCTATAGAGATTGGTGTAGTCGAGCAGCACGCGTGAGAGCGGCAACCGTGACAACGTCGTCACTGTTTGGGCAAACGCGACCTGGAGATCGAAGAACGCCTTCGCGTAGATCACGCGCTTAGCGACGCGCGATGCACGGTCTCAAAAGTATTCGAACGTCCCCGTTCCGCGGGCCATGCGCACGCGCAGATCCGCCATGAACACCAAATAAGGATGCGCGCCGCGCGCGACGAGCGCATCGCGATCGGCGGCTAGAAGGGCCGTCTGGGCCTCGGCGTCGAGCCCGTGCTCGGCCATGGCCGCCTTCGCGTCGGCGAGGAAGCGCGCGCGGAACGCGTCGTCGGATTTCAGCGCATAGAGGCAGCGGTTCAGCGAGTACGCGCCGGCCGGAGGGAAGCGATAGTGCGCGTCGCTCATGTCGCAACCTGCCATTCCACCACCGCGTTGCCGTGGTGCCACGACGGCTCGTAACAGTAGAGCTCGGCCTTGGCGTTGCCGACGGCGCCAAGGACCGTGATCCACGTCCGCAGCTCGACGTTTCCGGCCTTGTCGAGCTCTTCGCCCGTCACCGCGGCCAGCTGCTCACCGCGACCATCGCGGAGCGTATCGAGCACGCGCCGGTCCCAGTCGTAGTCGGGTGACGCGTAGCGGTCGGTCCCGGGGTAGTGCGACATGCCACCCGATGCCATCAGAACCACCCGCTCGGGCCGCGCGCCGAGGATCTCGCCGAGCGCTCGGCCCCACGCATAACAGCGGCGCGGCGTCGGCTGAGGTGGCAGGTAGACGTTGACGTGCAGCGGCAGGATCGGCACCGCGGGCTCCGGCATCGTGAAGTGCAGCGGCACGAAGAACGCGTAGTCCAGCCGCGCGTGCTGCGTGTAGAGCAGATCGAAGCCGCGCTCGATCCCCTGCTCCACCACGGCGCGCGCGAGCCGCTCGTGAATGGGAAATCGATAATCGTACGGGCCGAACGTGCCGGCAGCCTCTGTGCCGGCGTAGACGGCCAGCGCCGGCACCGCGTCGAGGAAGAACGCCTCGACGTGATCGCCGGCCACGACCGCGATGGCGTCGGGCTGGAGCATGGCCAGCCGCCGCCGCACCCGCGCGAACGCCGCATGCACGCGCAGCACGAGCTCGCGATCCTCGGTCTCCGGCCGCGCGATGAGCTGCGGCGTATGCGCACACGCGAACGCGCCGACGAGCATCAGCCGGTCACGCCATGATCCGCGCCAACACTTCGTCGAACGCCTTGTCGGCCAGCGCGCGGACCTCGTCACGCGTGAGCGGCTGGATCGGATGCTGCACCATCACCGTCCGGTAGCCGACAGCTCCGAGCGCCTCGGCCTGCGCCTTCGCGGCGCGCGCGAACTCCGTGGAGATGATCGTCGCCGTCGGAATGCCATGATCTTCGAAGAACACGCCGTCGTGCACACTGCACGTTGTGCAGGACCCTCAGTCGGCGAGCGCCTCGATGAGCACGTCCGTGCCCTCCACGATCTCGTCTCGCAGCGGATCCGGCGCGGGCCGCGCGAAAGTCGGCTTCTTCTTCCGCACGATCGCCTTCGGCGTCGCGCGCTCGCGCAACAGCTCTTCGATGCGGTCGAGCAGGTGATCGCCCTTCGCCTTGGAGATGTCGAGCAGCGTGATCACCTTGCCGTCGAGGCTCGCGGGCCGAGGCGCCGTTTTGCGTGGCACCGCGACGGAGTCGGTCGGGTCGAGATACTCGGTCATCGGATCCTCCTCATGACCAGGTTGCTGCCTTTCGAGAACGTCCAGCCCGGCACGATAGCCGAAAAGCGGCCGGCCGTGCCTCCCGCCACGAGCACCCTGATGTGCTCGGGCGCGCGAAACTTGGGAATCGGCGTCGCGTCGTGCTCGGGATCGGCGAACTTGCGCAGCACGTGCTCGGGCAGGCCATCGCCGCCGTTGTTGCCGGGAACGAGCTCGTGCACCGGGCGCTGCAATCGCTCGAACAGGAAGCGACGCACATCGCCCTTCGACCAGCCGTCGCCCGCGACGATGGCGGCATGCTCGGGCGAGAGCAGGAGCAGCGTGTCGCCCCAGTGGGTCATCTTGTGGTGCTCGATCACCGCCATGCTCGCCGCCACCGTCGCGAGCAGGTCCGGCGCGGTGCGGCTGCGCTGGTCGTACACGGTCAGCGGCGCATCGGCGGCAAGCAACGCGACCGTGTCGTCGGTCGCGGCAAAGCCGTGCTCGACGGCCAGGGACTCCCAGGGGCTCGCTTCCTCGTGCTCACCGATGCAGTACGTGTAGCGCCCCGGATGGGCGAAGGTCGACATACTGACCACGCCTGGGCGCGCCCCGCCCACGTTGACGCAGACGAGTCGCAGCGCTCGGCCGATGGTGGCGTTCGCGCGCCAGCCGGGACCGAAGAGGCCGGCGCCACAGTTGATGTCCAGCGCGCGGCGAATCGGCCCGTTGACGACGATCAGCGGCGCGGGTGCATTCGTGGTCGCCGAGACGCCGTGCAGATCGAAAGCCTCGTCGCAGACCGCATCGACGGCCGCGATCACGACCGACAGGTACTCCGGGCGGCATCCGGCCATCACCGCGTTCACCGCGATCTTCTCGACGGTGGCGCGCCCGTAGTTGGGTGGGACCAGAGCGATGAGCTCGTCCGCAGGACGCCCGCTCGCCTCTATGGCGCGCGCCACGCGCTCGCGCGTGGGTGGCACGACCGGAAGCCCGTCGGTGATGCCGCGTGCGTAGAGCGCCTCAATCGCGTCGCCGACGTCCGGGTCCGTCGTGATCGCGGGTCGGCCGCCCGTCATACGGGCGAGGCTATCACGGCACAGGTATGCTGGCGGTGTGATCCCCCGGCGCCTCGCCGCGCTCGCGATCGTTCTGGCGCTGACGTCGCTCGCGCGCGCCGCGGAACCGCCGGCCCCAGGGCTCGGCTACGACCATCCGCTCACCGGGCGCGTCTGGGACGTGGCAAACGCGCGCTTCGTCACGATGGATACGCTTGCCACCGCCGTGAGCGCAGCGAGGTTCGCGCTGCTCGGTGAACGCCACGATCAGCCCGAGCATCATCAGTTCCAGGCGTGGCTGCTGCGCCGGATGATCGAGGCCGGGCGCCGCCCCGCGGTCGCCTTCGAGATGCTGGACACGACGCAAGCGCCGGCGCTCGCGCGTCACCTCGCGGCGACGCCGCGCGACGCCGCCGGCCTTGGGGATGCAGTGGGCTGGCGCACCTCAGGCTGGCCGGCGTGGTCGCTGTACCAGCCGATCGCCGAAGCGGCGCTGGCCGCCGGACTGCCGATCGTGGCCGCGAACCTGCCACCGAGCGTGGCACGCGCGGTGGCGCGAGGCGATCTTGCCGCGCTCGAGCCGGCCCTGGTCCGCCGCCATGCTCTCGACCGGCCGGCGCCGATGCAGAGCGAGATCGAAGACGAGATCCGCGCCGCGCACTGCGGCGTCCTCGGCGACCCGCTCGTGTCCGGGATGGTCACGGCGCAGCGCGCGCGCGACGCGGAGATGGCCGGGCGTCTCGTCGGCGGCCAGCGCGATGGTGCCGTGTTGATCGCCGGCGCCGGCCACGTCCGCACGGACCGCGGCGTGCCGCACGCGCTGGGCACCCTCGCGCCCGACGCGCGGGTCGTCAGCGTGGCCTTCGTCGAGGTGGCTGACGGCTGGACGGCGCCGGCGGACTACGCGACGCGCTTCGGCACGGCGCGGCTGCCGTTCGATTACGTATGGTTCACCGCGCGCGCCGATAACGTCGATCCCTGCGCCCGCATGCGCCAGAGCGCACCGGCACGGTCGGAGTGACCCACGACGATCAGTTCCGGCAGATCTTGAAGTCGGCGTAGTCTCCGGCGGCCATCGACTTCGTGTCGTCGGCGTCGGTCAGGACGGCGATGCCGATCGGCTTCGGCGTCTCCTTCGTGTCGAAGTACTTGCGATAGTCCTCGAGCACGTTGATCTTTTCCTGCTGCCACTCGCCCCGACCGGCCGTGCCGCTGCGCAACACCCGAACCTGTGTCAGGCCGTTGTTCGACTCCAGATGCGTGCCGACCGGAACCTTCTCGCTCCAGATGTACTTCACAGCCTTGGGGCCGGCGATGCGGGAGTAATGCACCAGCATGTACACGGCGAGAACGCTGTCGTTCGTGGCCGACTGCCGCTCGTCGGCGCCCTTGGGAAACTCGCGCGGCCGCCACGACCACGCGAGCACCGGATGCGTGGCGAGGTCCCAGCCCTGCACCTCGCGCGCGGCCTGAACGCCTAGCCCCTGTGAGACCGCGCGCAAGAAGCGCTTGCCGCCCTCTTCATGCACCGTATAGACGTCCCGAGCGGAGTCCTTGCGCGGCTTCCAGCTCGACGACGGAAACTCTCCGACGGGTGACCGCGCAAAGTCGTCGATGAGCTTGCAATCGTCGTCAGCGGGAGCGATTGGCGGGGCCAACAGCATGCCGGGCAGCACGACCGCGAGAAGCAGCAGCACCCCGATCACGAAGTGACGCATCACCCGGCCCTAGTGCAACGGCCGGGCCATCAACGACCGCGGCGCCACCAGTGATGAACGAGGTTGTCCACGACTTCGCCGAGCTGGCCGATCGTCCGGCACTCGCGCACGAGATCGCAGGCGGGTGCGTACATCGGCATCACGCTATCGCCGATCCCCCACCCCCACTGCCCTTCCGGATTGAGCCAGATGATGCCTTTGACGCGCTCACGGATGAGCCGCAGCGCCCACGCCTGCGGATCGTTGTAGTTGTTTCGCGCGTCGCCGAGCACGAGGATCGTGGTCTTCCGGTCGAGCGATTCCAGCTCGGTGTTCGCGAACCGACTGAACGCGAAGCCGAAGTCCGAGCGGCAGTGATAGTCGACCGGCGCAGCCTTCAGCGCCCACTCGATGCCGCGCTCCACCGGATACGTCGAGAACGCCTGCGTGACCTCCGCGATCTCGGAGACGAAGACGAACGAGCGCACGCGACTGAAGCACTCCTGAAGGCTCCACACGAGCTGCAGCATGAAACGTGAGGCGTTGCGCACGGAGTCCGAGACGTCGCAGACCGTGATGAGCTTGGGCTTCTCGCGATGGCGGCGCTTGAGAAAAACCTCCATCGGTACGCCGCCGTAGGACAGACTCTTGCGAATCGTCCGCCGGGTGTCGAGCCGGCCCTTCTGCTCCTGCCGTTGCCGCAGCGCGAGCGCGTCCTTGATCTTCCGCGCCAGCCGCGACACGACGTTCTTCATCTGCGCGACTTCTTCGGGCGTCAGCGCGAACAGCGGCTTCTCGGACAACACCTCGCGTGTGAGCTTCTCGCCCTGGCGGTACGCGCGGCGCTCGAGCTCACGCTCGACGTGCTGCCGGATCATGCGATTGAACGCCTCCAACCGGAGCTCGAGATAATTCCGGATCCGCGCGAGCTGACCGGGATCGAGCCCCTTGGCCTCCAGCATCCGCATGATCTTTTCGATGTCGCGCTCGATCGCCGACCAGTCGAACTTGTCCTGGATCTTGCGCGAGAAGTAGCCCACCTGCAGGAAGTACATCAGCCGCTCGAGGCCGGCGTTCTGTCCGCCCGCGCGGATCGCCATTTCCATCTCGCTGCCTTCGCCGCGCATCAGCAGCTCGGTCAGGTCGTCGAGCTCGAGTCCCTCTTCGTCGACCAGGCGGTCGAGCAGGTCCTGCACGCGCGCGTCTTCGGGCCCGAGCGCTTTCTTGATTCCCTCGCCCAGCGCCTGGAGATCGAGGAAGTACAAATTGAAGATCCGCTCGAAGGTCTCGAGGTCGCGCGATTCCTTGACCAGCGTGGCGGCGAGCGTGGCCTTGAACGTCTCGCGATCGGTCAAGCCGACCTCAGCGCTGGCCGAAAGCGCGTCGAGCGCCTCGGAGGGCGAGATGCGCAGCTCGGCGCGGCGCAGGTCGCCGATGAACTCGAGGATCCTTTCGTCCATCAGGGCGCGAGAACTTTGTCGAGTGCCCCCTTCACGCGCTCGAGGTCCTTTTCATACTTCACGAGCATCGTGAGGGTCGATTCCACCAGCGCGGCGTCGAGCGTCTGCGCGTTGAGGATCACCAGCGAGCGCGCCCAGTCGAGCGACTCCGATACCGACGGCGGCTTGCGCAGCTCGAGCGCCCGGATCTTCTGGACGGCGGCGACGACGGCGGACGCCAGCTTCGCTGGGATCTCCGGCACCTTGAGCCGGATGATCTCCAGCTCCTCGGCCGGCGCGGGAAAGTCGATGAACAGGTGCAGGCAGCGCCGCTTGAGACCGTCCGACAGCTCGCGCGCATTGTTGGACGTCAACACGACCAGCGGCACGTGCTTGGCCTTCACGGTGCCGAGCTCCGGCACCGACACCTGGAAATCCGAGAGGACTTCGAGCAGAAACGCCTCGAACTCCGGCTCGGCCTTGTCGATCTCGTCGATGAGCAGCACGACCGGCTCATCGGATTGGATCGCCAACAGCAGCGGCCGCTGCGAGAGGAAGCGGAACGAGAAGAAGGCGTCGTCCTGGCCCGCGATCCGCGCAACGGCGTCGGGCAGCGACGGCGCGTCGGCGATCAGCTCACCGATCCGGTCCTTGAGCAGCTGCGTGTAGAGCAGTTGCTTGGCGTACTTCCACTCGTAGAGCGCCTTGCCCTCGTCGAGTCCCTCGTAGCACTGCAGGCGGATCAGCGGCCGGTTCGTGATGTCGGCCAGCGTCTTGGCGAGCTCGGTCTTGCCGACGCCGGCCGGTCCTTCGATGAGGACGGGACGTCCCATGCGCTCCGACAGGTAGACGACGGTGGAGATCCGCCGGCTTGCGATGTACCGCGCGTTCTTGAAGCGCTGCTGGACGTCCTCGACGGAATCGAACATGGGGCTCCTCTTACGCGGCGAATTCGGTGATTGAATGCCCGTTCATTCAGGTCCGTCGAGAATACCGGCTTTTCTGCCGGTCCTGCAAGGCGTTACGCCGCGCGTGTTACTGACCGTCGGCGCACCAGCAGCATCACGGGTCGCGTTCAGGGGCTCTCGGCGACCTCGCGCTTCGAGGGTCGACGGCGACACGCCGAGCGTCTCTCGCTCGACGCTGGGTTCTTCATCGAGCCGTCCCCAACGCAGTTCGCACGTGTCGCGCACGGAGGCGAAACGCAAGCATCAGCATCAGGACTCCGAAAACGATTGCGTAGGCTCCGACGATCCATACGAGCGTCAGAATGCCGAGAGCTGGCATGACGACGAGCAGGAGCCCGAACGCCACTGACAGCACGCCGTTCAAGATCAGCAGCCACTCACCATGGGCGCGATGAAGATGAACCGCCGCGACGATCTCCAGCACGCCCGTCACGAGAGCCCAAGCACCGATCATGAGGGTCAGAACCACGGCTGTCGGGCCTGGAAGGATGAATGCGACGACGCCAGCCGCGATCCCAGCGATGCCGCGTAACAGGAGCGAGCCGAAGCGCTCATGATGCTCCGCGGCCTTCACGCCGGCGATGATGGCGAGCACGCCGTCGATGAGCGCGTACACGCCGAAGAGCGCGATGAGAAACGCGACAGTCAGGCCCGGCACGACGAACGCGGCCACGCCGAACAGCACCGCTAGCGCGCCGCGCAACGCCAGCGCCCACCAGTTACGGATCAGCACCATCGCGACTGGCATCACCACACCTCCTCGCTGTCGTCGTGTGGTGGGACTGCGCCTTCACGGCAGCGGCCGGCGGTTCTCTGCGATCGATCTACCACGATCTTCTGTCACCGAGCCGGCGACGACTGAAGTCGTCGCCGGCTCGCCACCGCGATCAGCCGTTCATTTCGCGCATTTCCCCGGGAACGTGTCGCAATAGCTCTTCACGACGCACGCGCTCGAATTGATCGATTGGGCGGCCAGAATCGCGTGCACGACTGCGCGCGACAAAGTATCGGCCGCGGTGCTGCCGATTGTGTTCACGAGGTTCGTCGCGTCCCGGCCGTCGGTCCCGGTGGCCATCACGAAGATCGTGTCGCCGTCGCCGACACCGTGGGACGGCTTGATCGCTCTCGCCAGGCCATCGTCGGCCATCTGAGCGACCTTCGTCGCCTGCGCCTTCGTCAGAGTGGCGTTGGTCGCGATGACGGCGATGGTCGTGTTCTGCAGCAAGTTGGATGGCGGAACCACATCCGTGCCCGTCGGCGCGGTCAGTGGGAATTCGTTGCCAAGCTCGAGAAATTCCGCGAACAGGTTGCCGTTGTTGTCGAACGTGCGTCCGCTCGAGTTCACGGCCACGATCGCGCCCACGATGATGCCGTTGCCCGCGCCGGTGGTCAGAATGGTGCTCGCCGTGCCCAACCCGCCCTTGACGCCACCCGAGCGCGCGCCGGCGCCGGCGCCGACATTTCCCTGCTGAACCGGGCCAGTCTGCGCCGCCTGGCAGGCCGCCATCCCGAACGACGCATTGGGGCGAACTGCGAACGGGGCGCAGCGTCCCGGGTCGAACAGAATGGCGGACGGCACGATCGGCACCACCTGGCCTGGGCCGACCGGAAATCCGGCGCCCTGACCCTCGAGGCACAGCATGACGCCGTCGGCCGCGGCCAATCCGTACGCGCTTCCCCCGCTCAGCGTGACCGCGTTGACCTTCTCGACCAAGTTCTCGGGTCGCAGCAGATCTGTCTCGCGAGTTCCGGGCGCACCTCCGCGTTGACTCACGCCCCCGGTTGCTCCGGACGGGTAGGCGACGACCGTGGTCCCGGTGATCGCGGTTCCTGAATTCGGATCGCCCAAGGTGAAGTTCCCGACCTTGATCCCGGGAACATCCGTGATGGCATTCAACGGCCCCGGCGTTTGCGCCGACGATGATGAGACGATCAACAGCAGCGTGACGGCGACCGCCGCACACGCAGCGCTGCACGAGCGTCGGTCGCGGCTCATTTCTGGCCTCCCTTCTTCCCGTTGCTGCAGGCGTTGGGGAAGGTGTCGCAATAGCTTTTCTCGCATGCCGTCGTCTCGGCGGAGAGGATGGCGTGGACTATCGCGCGCGACAGCGTGTCGGCGGCGGCGCCGCCGATCACGTACTCGACGACCGACGGGTCGCCGAACGTGGGCAGGAGCGACGCCATGCTGATGCGTGCGGTTCCGACGGCAAACACCGTGTCACCGTCGAACGGCGTATGCGTGGGCTTGATCGCGCGCGCGAGGCCGTCGTCCGCCATCTGCGCGATCTTGGTCGCCTGGGTCTTCGTCAGCTCGACGTTGGTCGCGACGACGGCGATCGTCGTGTTTTTGAGCAGCCCGCCCGGCACCGCAGACGGCTTGGACGTGTTCGACGGTGGTCCTCCCTTGATCGGAAGGAGATTGCCGAACTCTCCGGCGAGCTCGAGGGACGCGGCGAAGAGATTGCCGTTGTCGTCGAACGTCGAGCCCACCGAATTCACGGCAACGATGGCGCCGACGATGATGCCGTTGCTGAGGACGACGCTGGCGGTACCAAGCCCGCCTTTCACGCTGCCCGAGACGGCGCCCGCTCCCGCCCCGACATTGCCTTGCGGCACCGGACCGGTCTGGGCCGCGCTGCACGCGGCAAGGCCGAAGTTGAAGTTCGGGCGAAACGTGAACGGAGCGCCACAGCGACCCGGGTCGAAGAGGATCGCCGACGGCACGATCGGCACGACGTTGCCGCCGCCGACGGGGAATCCCACGCCTTGCCCCTCGAGACACTGCATGACACCGCTGGCCGCCGCGAGGCCGTACGCGCTGCCACCGCTCAACGTGAAGGCGTTGACGATCTGAACCATGTTCTCCGGCTTGAGCAGATCCGTTTCGCGCGTCCCGGGCGCGCCTCCCCGCTGACTCACACCACCCGCGACGCCCTGGCCGTTCTTCTCGGCGATCACGACCGTTGTGCCGGTCAGCGGATTGCCGGTGAAGTTGCCGACCTTGATGCCGGGCACGTCGGTGATGGCGTTGTTCGGGCCGGGCAGCTGAGCCCACCCGGGTGACGCGAGCGATCCGAGGACAACCGAGACCACTGCGCAGACAACGCTGGCTTTCATATGCTCACTCCTGTCCCCGGGCGAGCGAAGCCAAGGGCAACAGACGACGTGAAATTCGGGTCCAGCGCCGCCACGCCGCACGCACCGAGCAATTTTACGAACGTCCGGTGCGGGCCGGCGGAAGGCCGCCCCTGACCTACAGCGCCGTCAGAGAAGTGTCAAGAGGTTTCGTCAGCGCACCGGCTCGAAGATGCGGCCTCGAGCGCTGTGTACAATCGCCGCATGGCCGATCCGGATTCCCGCCGGTATCACCGGCTGCAGCTGGTGCTGCGTCTCACGCGGCTCGCGCTCGGTGACGGTTATCTGCTGGCGCTGCTGCTGGCAGGCGGCGGCCCGCTGCTGGCGGCGTTCGCCGCACGCCTGACGGCGAGCGAGCCCGTTCAGGTGGCGCTCGTCGCAGCGGCGCTGGGCGTCGGTCATGCGTTGCTGGGCGCGCCGTTCGTGTGGCTGTCGTCGTGGATCCTGCCGCGACGCTACGGACTACTGCATCAATCGCTCGCCGGATGGCTCGCGGATCGAGTGAAATCCGCCGCCCTCGGCGCCGTGATCGGCCTCGCCGGCATCGAAGTCGTCTACGCGCTGCTCCGATCGACGCCGCTCTGGTGGCTGGTGAGCGCCGCGGTGGCGTTCGCGTTCGCGATCGCCATGACCGCCGTGGTGCCGATCTGGATCCTGCCGCTGTTCTATCGATTGACGCCGCTGGCCGACACCGCGCTCACGACGCGCCTCCTGGCACTCGCCGACCGCGCTGGAGTGCGCGCCGTCGGCGTGTGGATCGCGGACCAGTCGCGCAAGAGCAGGACCGCAAACGCCGCCGTGGTCGGACTCGGCCGAACGCGACGCATCCTCCTCTACGACACGCTCGCGACCGGTTTCGGACGGGAGGAAATCGAAGCCGTGCTCGCGCACGAGCTCGGTCACCACGCTCACGGCGATATCCGTCGCGGCCTCGCGGTCCACGGCGTGCTCGGCGTCGTCACGTTCTGGTTCGCGGATCAGGCGCTGCGCGCCGGCGTCGGCCATCTCGGCTACGCGAGCATCGCCGATCCCGCGGGGCTGCCCTGGCTCGCGCTGGTGTTCGCCGTGCTCGGTCTCGTGTCGACGCCGCTCGTCAACGCGTTCTCACGCCACGTCGAGCGCCAGGCCGACGATTTCGCACTGGCACTGACCCGCGATCCGGTTGGCTTCATCGGCGCCATGGAGCGTCTGGCCACACTGAACCTCGCCGAGCGCCGCCCGCACCCGCTGAAGGAAGCGCTGCTGTACTCGCATCCCGCACTCGAGCGCCGCATCGCCCGCGCCCGCGCGTTCGCGTGAGCGCGATCTCCGAGGAGCCATCATGAGTCGTCGTGCCGATCTCCGTCGTCTCGTCTCCGCCAAGAACGGGCTGGTCGTGCCCGGCGCCTACGACGGCGTCTCTGCGCGCCTCGTCGAGCGCGCCGGATTTCCGGCGGTCTACATGACCGGCTATGGCGCATCCGCGTCGCGGCTCGGTCTTCCAGACCTGGGTTATGCCGGCCTGGCCGAGATGGCCGATCACGCGCGGAACATGGCCGCCGCCGTCGAGATCCCGCTGATCGCCGACGCCGACACGGGGTACGGCAATGCGCTGAATGTGCGGCGCACCGTGCAGGCGTACGAGGCGGCCGGTGTCGCCGCGCTGCACATCGAGGATCAGGTGACGCCCAAGCGCTGCGGCCATCTCTCGGGCCATCAGGTGATTCCTCGCGGCGAGTTCGCCGGCAAGATCCGCGCGGCGGCGGACGCGCGCACTGACCGCGATCTGTTGATCATCGCGCGGACCGATGCGATCTCGGCGATGGACTTCGACGAAGCGCTCCGGCGTGGCGAGGCGGCGGTGAACGCGGGCGCCGACGTGCTGTTCGTCGAGGCGCCGCGGGACGAGCAGCAGGTCGAGCGCATCGCGCGCGCGTTCGATACGCCGCTCCTCTACAACTACGCGCCCGGCGGTCGCTCGCCGCTGCTGCCGTTCGCGCGCCTGCGCGCGCTCGGCTTTGCCATCATTCTGCTGCCCGTTGACACGCTGTTCGTCGGCGTGCGCGCGATCGCGGACTTTCTGGCCGAGCTACGAAAGCGCGACGACGTGCTGTCCCTGACCGACCGCTACGTGCCGTTCGCCGAGTTCAATCGGCTCATCGGCGTGACCGACCAGATGGCCCTGGCCGAGCGTTATAAAGAGGACGGCGCCTGAGCCTACTCCTGCCCCATCTCGCAGACGTCCGCCCCGGTGTCGTAGTAGCCTCCGTGCGCCTGACAGGTCTGCGCGGCGCTCCTGGTCGAGGCCGGGTACTGGCATTTCTTTGTAATCGCGTCGTACTGGCCCCCGTGCGCGTTGCACATTTTGGTGGAGCTCATGCGGACCTTGCCGCTGGGACTGCCGCTGGGACTGTTGCCAGCCCCGCTGCTAGTGCAGCCAACCGACGTCACTGCCAGGACGAGAGTGAGTCCAACGACCAGCGAACTGCGTGTGAGCATGGCCTACCTCGCTGTCAGGAGGGTGTACATCACCCATGAGTTTTCGAACGCCCCGCGGAACCGGGCAAGAGCCGATAAGCGAACGCGCCAGCCGGACGGCCCTACGACGTCGTGCCGAGAAGCGTCGGCCAGCGTGGGTGATACGATCGAAGGTGACACGCGTGGTGATGGCGAAGGAGCTCGTGAAGCCCGTGCGAGAGGAGTGAGCCGCCTGTGCTGAGCGGCCTGCACTTTCTCACCCACATCGGCCTGAGCTGGATCATCGCCAACCTGACGGCTGGCTCACGGAAAGATCGCGTCCTCATCGTACTGGCCGGTCTTCTGCCGGATCTCGACGGCGTCGGAATCTTGTGGAGTGAACCGGCCTATCTCGCAGCGCATCGAGCGGCTGGGCACAGTCTGCTCTTCGCCGTGCTGCTGGCCGTTCTGATATGGCGGACTTCCGACGCCGCTGTGCGGACGACCGTCCTGGCACTGGTCAGCTTCCACGTGCACTTGCTCCTGGACGTCGTCGGCACCGGTGGGCTACCGATTCGTTACCTGTGGCCGATGTCAAACGCGGAGTGGACGTGGAGTGGCCGTTGGACGCTCGCGTCGTGGCCCAACATGGCAGTCATGGCGCTCACGACGCTTGGCGTGCTGTGGGTCGCGCGACGCTCGGGTCGGTCGCTTTTCGCAACGTTCAGGATGCCGTGGAGACGCCCCGTGCTCGACCGGGCACTGCCTCTCCTCGGAGGCATCCTTCTCGTCGTCGCCGCGGCCGTCGTTCTCGACGGTCGTATCGCCACCAGCGTGGCGTCGTGGAAGTACGCCATCCTCGACAGCATCGTCGGCACGCTCAATCCGATCGGCAGCGGCGTCACGCTCCTCGTCGTCTGCACCGGCGTCGGGGTTGTGGGTCGCGCCCAGCGCCGCTCGACACTGCACGAAGCGGCGTGGCTGGGAGCGCTGGCATTCATGGCCGCCGGCCTCGTGGAGTTCGCGATCAAGCATCTGGTGGGGCGGTCCCGACCCGACAGCGTCCTGGACGTCGACTCATTTCCCTCGGGCCACGCCACGTCCGTGTTCGCGGTCGCCACGATCTTCGCCGCGTTCTACCCTCGTCTGCGTTGGCCGCTGTACGCGCTGGCGGCGACAGTGGCAGCGGGGCGAGTGTACCTGGAGCGCCACTACGTCTCGGACGTGCTGGCCGGTGCGATCATCGGCATCGTCATCGCCTCGCTCCTGCTCGGGCGCCGACACGCGCTGGGGCGCTGGACGTGTTTGCCTCTCTCAGCGTCCGCGCTGCAGCACACGACCACCGCCGGTGGCGCCGTCGAGCCCGATCGCGACGATTCGTCGCGGTCGTAGCGCTATCTTCGGTCCAGCTCGTTGGCATTGCGTTTGCCTGAACCGAAGCTTTTATGCGACAGAAGATGCTGACCGTTTGTGCAGCGCTCTCGATGTTCACCGCCGGATGCGCCACCAAGGGTTACGTCCGCGAGCAGATCCAGGCGACAGACGCGAAGCTCACGCAGCAAGTCGAGGCGCAGGACACGAGACTGCGGGAGACCGCCGAAGGCGTGGCAGCGAGCCGTCAGGCGCTCGACGCGACCGACCAGCGCTTGGATCAGCGGTTGGACGACGTCGACGCGCGCGTGGGCACCCTGGACACCGCCGCGAGCAATGCGCAGAACCGCGCCGAGCAGGCGTCAAACGACACGCGCAATGCCGAAGCGCGGCTCTCGCAGCGCATCTCCGACCGCAACAAATACCGTCTGCTGGAGACGCGCGCCGTGTACTTCGAGCCCGACCGGACTGAGATCCGGGCCGTGGGTGTCAGCGAGTTGGATGACGTGGCGCGTCTGCTTCAGGCCGATCCCAATGCCCTCGTCGAGCTTCAAGGCTTTGCCGATCCGCGCGGCACCGACCGACACAACGACGAGCTTGCTCGCGAGCGCGTGGAAGCCGTCGCGCGCTATCTCGTGCGCCACGGCATCGACCTGCGCCAGATCCGCGCCATTGGGATGGGTAAGGTCGACGTCGCGCCGGGCGGGTCGCTGAACAGCGACGCGCTCGCGAACGCTCGTCGCGTCGAAGTGCGTCTGCTCGCGCCATGGTCGTCGTGGGAAGACAACTCCTCGCCCGCGGCGTCTCCGAGGGAACCAGAGCTCGCGGATCCTCGAACCATTCAGGGCCCCAGCGACGATGCCGAGTTCACTCCTGAGCGCGCCGGATCGGTGCTCCGCTTGCTGGAGAACCGTGGTCAGGTCCCTCGCGAGAGCTCCACGTATCCCTGATCCGCACGGGCGTCGCCGTCCCTAGCCAGTTGCCCCCGTGGGCACGTGATGCTACATGGGGGCGATGACCACGAACCGGCTCGTGTTGACCAACGCCAACGTCATCGACTGTGTCGGCGAGCGGCCGATCGTGGGCGGCAGCGTCGTGATCGAGCGGGGCCAGATCGCCGAAGTGCTCGATGGGAGCCGCCCGCCCGATACACGCAATGCCGACGTGATCGATCTCGAAGGCACGTATCTCTTACCGGGGCTCTGGGACGTCCACATTCATCCCGACTATCTCGCGGCGACAGGAGCCAGCGCGGTCGACCAGACGATCGCGTTCGGCCATCGCTTGATGGAGGCGCTGACCGAGGGCGGCGTCGTGGGGGTGCGGTGTGCGGGCGCCGCTCACTTCATGGACGTGGCCTGGAAGCGAGCGTTCGACTCGGGCCAGTATGTCGGCCCGCGCGTGTTCGCCGCCGGTCACTTCCTCACGACCACCGGCGGCCATTTCCTCACGTCGGGCCACGCGCTCGAATGCGACGGCCCGTACGGATTCGTCCGCGCAATCAGGGAGCAGATCAAGAACGGCGTCGATCACATCAAGCTCAACCTGACCGGCGGCATCATGGGGCCGTCCTGGGATCGTCACTGGCAGTCATTTCTGCTCGACGACGAGCTCGAGGCGGCGTTCGCGATTTGTCGGACCCGCGGTTTCCGCGTGATGGCGCATGCCGCGAGCCCCGAGGCGGTGAAGCAAGCTGTTCGGCTCGGCGCCCACAGCGTCGAGCACGGTTACATGATGGATGCGGACTGCATCGAGCGACTCCGCGAAAGCAACACCTGGTATGTCCCCACGCTCGCGATCAGCCACCTCACTCCGGATCAGGCGAGCGATCCGTGGGAGAAGCGATGGGTGGAGCAGCGGAATCTGTCGGCCGATTTGTGTGAGCGCGCGGACCAGGCGGCCGGAGAGCACCGGGAATGGTTTCGGCGCGCGCTCGCGGCCGGCGTGAAGATGGCGCTGGGCTCCGACATCCGGCCGCTGAAGGAGGCAGCGCTGCTCGAGCTCGGCTTGTGGGTGAAGGATGGAGCGACGCCGCGGCAGGCGCTTCTCGCCGCCACGCGCGATGCCGCCCTGCTGTGCGGCGTCGGCGCCGAGCTCGGAACGATCGAGCCGGGCAAGCTTGCGGATCTCATCGTCGTCGATGCCGATCCGCTGCAGGACATCACGAATCTCCGGAAGCTGCGTCTGGTGTTCAAGGAGGGGCGACTCGTCTCCGACCGGCGCGCGGCCGCGCGCAAATGATCGCCTGACCTGCAGCATTTCCTCCCGGGTGTAGCATCGCGCCCATGACGCCCTTTCTCACCCCGTTTGTGCTGATCGGCGGGTTCGTGGTGGTAGGGCTGCTCGTGGGGGTCGGGCTCGTGCTGTTGACCGTGATTCGCGATCGCGCCGAGCGCGGCGCGACACGCGCCAAGACGAGAGAGGGCACGGACCAGGACCGGGCCGCCTGACCGGACGCGCGCGGGCGCGTGTCGGTGCGAAATCTATCGCCGGCGCTCGCCTTCCAACACCGCGAGTGCCGAGATTTCAATCAACGCTCCTTCACGCAGCAGGCCCTTGACGATCACGCCAGTGGCAGTCGGAAACCGGCCACGGAAGAATTCGCGGCGCACCTCGGCGGTGCGGCCGTAGTTCTCGGTGGTGGTGATGTACTCGGTCGTCTGCACGATGTGCTCGAATCCGCCACCGGCCGCCTTCAGGAGGGCTTCGAACTTCTGGAAGATGTAGCGCGTCTGGCCGACGATGTCGCCGGGCGCGACGATACGGCCGTCCCTGTCACTCGCGGTCGTTCCGGAGATCAACAAGAGATTCCCAGCCCGCACGGCTGGTGAGAACGTGTAGCGCTGTGGCCAGGGGTCGGGCCCCGTGACGATGTCCCAAGTCGTCATGCCGTCTCCTCGCTTGGTGACCCTGACGATGCCGTTCGCAGCACGAAGCGCTGAATCTTGCCCGTCTCGGTCTTTGGCAGCGTCTCGACGAACTCGATCTCGCGCGGATACTGGTGTCGTCCGACCCGGTCCTTCACGACGTCGGCGATTTCTTCGCTGAGACCAG
>DAIRVP010000109.1:0-18437 GCA_036802765.1 Candidatus Rokuibacteriota bacterium | reverse complement strand
GCGAAGATCGCGTCGCCGATGAACTCGTTGATGGTGCCGCCGTGGGCGATGACGATGTCGGCCATATGTCCCAGGTAGTCGTTAAGCACCGCCATGACGCCCGCGGGGTCGCCATGCTCGGCGAACCGCGTGTAGCCGCGAAGATCGGACATGAGCACGGTGATCTCCCGCTTGCGGCCGCCCAGCGCGAGGCCGCCGGGCGATTCGAGCACGGCCTGCGCGACCTCGGGCGAGACGTAACGCCCGAAGGCGTTGCGGATCACCTCGCGCTGGCGCAAGCCCTCGACCATCGCATTGAACGCGCGCGTGAGGTGGCCAACCTCGTCGCGCGACGTGACGGCGACGGCCTGCGAGAGATCACCCGCGGCCACGCGGCCGGCCGCGTTCGTCAGCGCGGCGATCGGTCGCGTCAACCGCCGCGCGAACACGACGGCGAGGACGAGCGCCAGCAGCAGAGCGGCCAGGCTGCCGAGCGCGATGGTCGTGTCGAGCTCGCGCAGTCGGTCGAAGTAGAAATCGACGGGGTAGTCGACCTCGAGCACGGCCGCAGTACGGCCACGGGCGTCGAGGATCGGCGCAAACGCGCTGATATGCAGCCCCCCGCGCACGCGATAGATCCGCGTGTAGCGCGCCACGCCGTCGTCGAAGGTCCACGCAACCGCGTCCGCCGCCTCGGGGCCCACGGTGATCGTGTCACCCGGCCGCTCGTCGTCGGCCATCGTCACGACGACCCGCGCCGTGCGTGTGGCAGGGTCGTAGTCGGTCAGCGTTCGCATCGGCGTCGTCAAGAGCGTCTCGTCGCGAATGGTCGCCAGGGATTTGATGACGCGGTGATAGGCAGGAGAATCCGCGCGGCCGGCCCGCGCCGCCTCGGCGTGGGCCGCGCGATCAACCAGCAGCGCGCTGACGCGCGCGATGTTCAGCAGCTGCGTGCCGACGGTGTCCTCGACTTCACGGCTCTGGCGCTGATGCACCAGGGCGCCCACCACGCCCACGGTCACGAGCGTGACGAGCACGAACACGGCGGCGAGCCGCACCGCCAGGCGCTGCCATCGGTGCAGGGCCGGCGGCGTGGTACGCGCGGCCGTATCCATCACGCTCCGTGCGTCGACGGAGGCTCGAGACCGAGCACGCGGTCGAGCGACCACGGCCCGGCGCCCCGCGTGAGAAGGAAGAGAAGCAGAGAAGCCCAGGTTAGATGCTCGGCGTAGGCGTTGGGATAGACGAACGTCTGGATCACGGCGATCATGCCGAGCAGCGGCA
Organism: Candidatus Rokuibacteriota bacterium; assembly: GCA_036802765.1. GTDB lineage: Bacteria > Methylomirabilota > Methylomirabilia > Rokubacteriales > CSP1-6 > AR12. The sequence goes on along the minus strand of DAIRVP010000109.1, from coordinate 17,174 downwards.
GCGTGGCCAGCCGTGTGGCGAGACCGACGACCAGAAGCGCTGAGCAGCCGAGCTCGAACGTTGCCGCCATGGTGGCGGCGAGATCAGGCGACAGCACCGGCACCTTGTATTCGTCTGCGAACAGCTGCACGGTCGTCTCCCACGACGCGATCTTGGTGAGCCCGGCTTTGATGAACACGCTGGCGACGGCCAGCCGGAACATCAGCTGCAGCACCGGAAGCGGAAACCGGCCGAGCACGTCGAGCGCCCGGGCGATCGTGGTGCGCACTCCGGAAGCCGGCATGGTGGTCATCGCGTGCGTGGTCATCGGTTCCCGATCCCTCGGCCATCAGGCCTTCTTGGGTTCCTTGCTGCCGCCGACGAGCTTGTCGCACGAGCCGGCCGGCATGTAGATCCACGCATCGCCCTGCTGATCGCGCTTGGAGGTGCCCGCGCAGGACGAGTTGGCCGTCTGGCAGTCGTTCTTGCCGGCCTTGGCGACCCCGAAGCACTTCTCGGCTTCGAACTTGGGCTTGGGCGCCGGCCCCGCGTGCGTGAGCGAGGCGTAGGGCATCGTGAGCGCCGCCGCCACGGCTGAAGCGATGAACAGTGTTGACGTCTTCATGCTTAGGACCTCCTGTGTGAGAGTTGCCTCTAAGACACGCGCGGCCGGCGGGAGGGTGCGACCGGCGCGCCCAGCACGTGCCAGGCGCGCAGCGTCTCGGCCACGCTCCAGGCCTGGGCGACGCAGCCGTTTGGAGCGAACGGCGCGTCACCTTCGAAGATCTCCGCGATCGTGCCGAGACCGTGGTCGCCGAGATGATCCGCCAGCGGCGTGAGATAGCTGCGCGCCGCCTCCGCGTCCCCGTACGCTGCAAAGTGCGCGAGCGCGAAGGGGCCGAGCAGCCAGCTCCAGACCGTGCCCTGGTGATAGCCGCCATCCCGCGCCCGTTGATCGCCGCCGTAGTGACCGATGTAGCGCGAGTCGAACGGCGCCAGGCTGCGCAGGCCATATGAGGTCACCAGGTGGCGCGCGCACGCGTCGACGACGGCGCGCCGCCGCTCCGGCGCCAAGGCCGTCGCTGGCAGCGAGACCGCGAAGATCTGGTTTGGACGCAGCGATGCGTCGTGGCCATCGGGACCGTCGAGAACGTCGTAGCACCAGCCGTCCCGCGCATTCCAGAACCGCTCGAAGCCCGCGGCAACACGCGCGGCGTCGGCGTCGAGCGCATCGGCCGGAAGGCGCAGCCGTCGCGCGAAGCCGGCCGTCGCGACGAGCGCGTTGTACCAGAGTGCGTTGATTTCGACGGGCTTGCCGATGCGTGGGGTCACGACCCAGTCGCCGACCTTCGCGTCCATCCAGGTGAGCTGCACGCCCGGCTCGCCGGCGGCGAGCAAGCCGTCCGCGGGATCCATGCGGATGCCGTACCGCGTGCCGTCGCGGTGCCAGGCGAGAATCGACTCCAGCGTCGGATACAGATCTTTGAGCAAGCCGTCGTCGCCGGTCGCCTCGTGATAGACGCGGATGGCCTCGACGTACCAGAGCGTCGCGTCCGCCGTGTTGTACTCGGGCGCCTCGCCGTCGTCGGGGAAACGATTCGGCAGCAGCCCGCGATCCACGAAGCGGGCGAACGTCGTCAGGATCGTGCGCGCGATCTCCGCCCGACCAGTCGCCAGCGTGAGGCCAGGCAGCGCGATCATCGTGTCGCGACCCCAGTCGCCAAACCAGTGGTAGCCGGCGATCACCGTGGCTCCGTCGGGGTCGTCGGACAGAGGACGCCGCACGAGGAACTGGTCGGCTGCGAGGACGAGCTGGCGAGTCCACGCGGGCGCGCTCGCGGCGTCGGGGCGAGCCTGTGTCCAGCGAGCGATCACGGCGGCCTCGTGGCGGGCGCGGCGCTCGGCCGCGGCGTCGCCGTCGGGCGATGGCGCCGGCTCCGCGGACAGCGTCAGCGTCAGCGATGCCCCGGTCACGAGAGCCGCGCTGAAATCTCCGACGTGCAGGTGATCCTCGATGTGGTCGAGGCCTCGCTCGCGCTCGCGCAGAAGCTCGAAATCCCGATACCATTCGTGCGCGGTCTCGACATCCGCGCCGGGCGCCAGCAACAGGAGCGGCCGGGCGCCATCGAACGCGACGACGCGCAGCCCTTCGGGCACAGGCGCGACGTCCATCCGCCAGTCACCACCGCGCGTCGTCGCGTGGTAATCGCGATAGTTCACCAGCGCCTTGAACCGTAGCGTCAACGGCTCGCGCGCGCGTACCACCCGCCAGCGGACGTACGTCGTGTTGGCCCCGGGCTCCATCCAGACGCGCTTTTCGATCAGCCCGTCGGCGCAGGCGTACGTCCACACCGGCGTCGTGCCGTCGAGCCGGAAGTGCTCGATCAGCCGATAGCCGTGGGGATCGACGCCGCCACTCGACCAGCGCGCGGTAAACAGCGGCCATGAGGTGCCGGCGTACTCGACCGTCTCGTGGACGGCGGCTGCCATCGCCGTGCGCCCAAGCGGGGGCTTCAGCGCGGCCACCAGGAGGGCGTGATAGCGCCGTGTCGGCGTTCCGGCGATCGTGCCGGACGCGAAGCCACCGACGCCGTTGACGCACAGCCATTCCCGCCGCTCGGCGGCGGCCAGGTCGCCCGTGACCTCGCGCCCCCAGCTCAGCACGATGTTAGGACACCAGATAAGGGCCGATGGAGTCGCGAACCGCCGGCCGCACCTCCCGTGTCCAAAAGACGCCATGCACCCGAGCGGCTGCGGCATCGGCCTGCGCGCGCCTCATGTGGCGGAAGTTCTGGAGCGCCGGCCGCCCATCGGATGGCTCGAAGTCCATGCCGAAAATTACATGGGCGGCGGACCGGCCGTGCGGGCGCTCGAGCGGCTGCGCGCCGACTATCCGCTGTCGATCCACGGCGTGGGCCTCTCGCTCGGCAGCGCCGAAGGGATCGACAGCGGCCATCTCGAGCGGCTGGCGCGTCTGGTAGAGCGTCTGGGGCCCGCCCTCGTTTCCGAACACCTCTCGTGGAGTGCGACGGGCGGCGCGTACCTGAACCATCTGCTGCCGCTGCCGTATACCGACGAGGCGCTCGACGTGCTCTGTGCCAACGTCGCACGCGCCCAGGACCGTCTGGGACGCCGCCTGCTCGTCGAAAACCCTTCTGGCTATCTGCGATTTCGCGATTCGTCCATCTCGGAGCCGGAATTCCTCAATGCGCTCGCTCGACGCACGGGCTGCGCCCTTCTCTGCGACGTGAACAACGTCTACGTGACGTGCTGCAACCTCGGCGGCGATGCCGTGGCGTGGATCGATGCGCTCGACACCAGCGCGGTGGCCGAGATCCATCTCGCGGGCCACGCCGTCAACGACGCCGACGGGCAGATGGTCCTCATCGACGATCACGGCTCCGCGGTGGCCGATCCGGTGTGGAGCCTCTTCGAGCACGCGCTGCGACGCCTCGGTCCGATGCCGACGCTGATCGAGTGGGACACCGATATCCCGGCGCTCGACGTGCTGTTGGGTGAATCGGCCAAAGCGAGCCGCCGGCTCATGAAGGCAAGCGGTGTCGTCGCTGCGTGAGCTGCAGGCCGCCTTCCGCGCGGCGCTCCTCGTCGACGACGAAGCTGCCGTGACCCCGACCATCGTCGATGACGACGTCGGCGTCTCGGCGCGGCTGGCAATCTATCGACACCACGTCTTCACGAGCCTCACCGCCGCGCTGGAGGCGACGTACCCGGTCGTCATGCGGCTCGTCGACCGGCGCTTCTTTGGCTGGGTCGCCGACCGCTTCGTGCGCGCACATCCACCGGCCGGCCCGTGCCTGACGGAGTACGGCGACGACCTCCCGGAATTCCTTGCGCAGTTTCCCGCGTGCGGCCACCTTCCGTGGCTGGCCGACGTCGCGCGGCTCGAATGGGCGATGAACGTCGCGCTGCATGCGCCCGACGCCGTGCCGCTCGAGCCCGGCACGCTGCGCGCGCTCGAGCCGCGCGCGCTGGCACGCCTGACGCTGCGTCTCGAGCCGTCCATCACACTGCTTGAGTCGCCGTGGCCCATCGACGCGATCTGGCGCGCGAATCAACCGGATGCCGACGGCGTCGTCGATCTCGAAGGCGGTGAGGCGCGGATCGAGATCCGTCGTGTGGGCGACGATGTCGTCTTCCGTACGCTGCCGGCCGGAACCTTCGCGTTTCGCGCCGCACTCTCGTCCGGCAGGGCGCTGGAGGATGCAGTGGAGCGCGCGCTCGACGCTGAGCCGGGCTTCGACCTCGCGAGCGAGATCCGCGCGCTCCTCGACGAGCGAGCGCTCGCGGCCTAGAGCGACTCGACCTCGATCCGGGTCAGCGTCAGCGTCCCTTCATTTGTGAAGACGGGCACCCCCGTTGGGGTGAATATCTGGATCCTGAACTGACCACTCCACCCCCCGGTATTGGCGTCGAAGTGCAACGCGGCAACGACCTTCGCGCTGAGGGTGTTCTGGCCCGCACCGGCCGGACCGCCGAACAGCCCGAAAACCGTGAAGGCGACGTCGCGCCCGCGGCGGATCCAATTGCCGTAGACCGGACTCTCGAATGGTCCCGGAGATTCCGACCCGATCACGGCTCCGTCGCTGGTAAACACGAACAACGCCGGAAAACCTCCTTGACCGTTTGGCGTGACTTCGGCGTGCCAGGCGCCCGGCAGCCGGTCGATACCCTGGTCGGCGCCGCGCGCCGCGATGGGTGAGACGACGAAACCCGTAGCCACCATGATCACGAGAGCGGCGAAGATCGCTGCCGCGGCCTTGTGAGGGCTGTTCATGCGACGCTCCTTCTGCCTTCGGGTCGTGGCGGGGCCAGACAGCGCGCGGGCTGCCGAATCAACCCGCGTGCCGAACTAAAGAGGGCAGGAGGGTAGCAAGAATTCGATCGGTGCGCCCGGCCAAAGTTACGCGAGTGACGTGCTCAGCCTTTTAGGTCGATAACGCGCTCGCCGGCGCGCACGCGCGCATCCCACGTCACCTCGATGGCGCCCTTGACGCTCTCGTGCGCCGGGCAGCCGAGCGGATGCGCCATCAGCGCGCGCTCCGTCGCCTCGAGAGCGTCGCTGGGAACGGCCAGCTCGTAGTGCACGTGAATCGAGCGGATCTTGATGGTCTTGCCGTGACCGCCGATGCGGCCCTCGACCGACGCCGTGAAGCTGTCGCGATCGAACGCGATCTTGCGCCCTGCCAGGGCGCCACGCAGAGTGCCGAACATTCAGCCGGCGACGCCGGCCACGATGTGGTCGAGCGTGGATGCGACCGGCGGCCCTTCGGGCACGCCGTAGTACTGGCGCAGGGCGCCCTGCACGCCGTAGACAACGGGGTCGGGCACGTCACCGAGATAGGCGTGGCGGGCGCCGTTCTTGTAGAGCAGGCGCGTTTTCGAGATGTATTCGAAGTCGTCGGCCATGGTCGATCTCCTCAGGCGCGCAGCGTGCGCAGCGCAGCGAGCGTGTCCTCGGGCTCGGGACGGGTCGTGTAGTCGGGATCGCTGTCCGCATAACGAATGATGCCGCGGCGGTCGATGACGAACCGTGCCGGCATGGGCAGCGTCCACGACGCATCACCGTTGTACTTCGTGATGTCCAGGGGAAACGTCGCGTAGATGTCGCGCAGGTACTGCGGCAGCGTGAACGTCAGTCCAAAACGCCTTGCGACCGCGTTGCCACGATCAGTGAGGATCTCGAAGCCGAGGCTTCGGCTCCGGATGAGCTCACGATTGTGCTCGGGCAGCTGGGGCGAGATGGCGACCAGACCCGCGCCGAGCGCGGTGATGTCGGGCAAAACTTTCTGTAGAGCTACCAGCTCTATGTTGCAGTACGGTCACCAGCGGCCGCGGTAGAACGTGACGACCAGCGGACCGCGGCTGAGCAGCGCGGCGCTGTCCACGATGTGCTCGTCGCCGTTCGGCAGCGCGAAGTGCGGCGCCGTATCGCCGACCTTCAATACCTTCGAGGGCGCGCCGGACGCGCGCAGCTCGTCCACGGCGCGGTGCATCGCGGCCACGATTTCGGTCGGGCGCTTGGCCTCTGCTCTCTCGCGCAGCGATTTCAGCTCGTCCTTGAGCGACATGCGTTGCCTCCTCCGTGAGCTGTTGGACACGGCCACGTGGCTCACCGATTCGGGGGTGTAGACTGCGCCCCGTGACGACGGAAGATCGCAGTCTGCTCGCGCGCGCTGCCGGCGGAGACGCAGATGCGATCGAGACCCTCATGACCCGCTATTCGGCTCGCGTCTACCGACTCGCGTACGGTATCACGCGCAGCGCCCCCGACGCCGAGGAGGTCGTGCAGGACGTCTTTCTGCAGATCATCAACAAGGGCGCGGGGTTCGAGGGCCGCGCCGCGCTGAGCAGCTGGATCTATCGGATCACGACCAATCTGAGCCTGAACAAGCGGCGCGGCAAGCGGCGTGAGCTCGAGACTTCGCTCGACGACATGCTGCCGACGTTTCTCCCCGACGGACACCGCGCCGGAGACCGCGCCTTCGTCGTCGCCGACTGGTCGGAAATGCCGGACGACAAGCTTCTTTCCGGCGAATCACGCCGTATGCTCGAAGCGGCGATCGATCGTTTGCCGGAGCACTACCGCGCCGTGCTGGTGTTGCGGGATGTCGAGGAGCTGTCCAACGACGAGGTCGCGCAGATCGTCGGCGATACGGTCGCCGCTGTCAAAACGCGGCTGCACCGGGCGCGGATGGCGCTGCGCGAGCAGCTGACGCGGTATCTCGGAGGCGGCGCATGACCTGCCGCGACGTCATCGAGGTCCTCGCCGACTTCGTCGACGGCGCGATGCCCGCGGCCCTCGCGGCCGAGCTGCAGCGTCATCTGCAAGGCTGCGAGCCGTGCCGCGCCTATCTCGCCACGTACCGCAAAGCGCGCGCACTCGGCACCGTCGCCGGACGCATCGAGATGCCGGCGGAAATGCAGGCGCGGCTCCGTCGGTTCCTCGCCGACACGTTGCGTACCGTTTGACCGTCCGTGCTTGCGTGGCACGCTAGAATCATCGGGTGACCCGCACGCACACGCGCCACAACGTCGTCGCGCTCGCCTCCGACTACGCGCTCTTCATGACCGCGCTGGCCTTCGTCTCGCCGTCGACGATCCTTCCGGCCTTCGCCGCCTGGCTCGGCGCGCCGAACGTCGTGATCGGGGCGATTCCGGCCGTCATGACGCTTGGCTGGGTTCTGCCGTGCCTGTTCGCGGCGCCGTACACGGAAGGCTTGTCTCGGAAGCTGCCGTTTCTGATCCGATGGACGATCTGGGAGCGTGTGCCGTTCGTCGTGCTCGCCGCGTCCGCCTACTGGCTCGCGGAGCGCTCGGCGGGCGCGGCGCTCGCGATCTTACTGACGATGCTCCTCGTGGTGACCGGCATCGGGGGCTTGCTGATGCCGGCGTGGATGGATCTCATCGGCCGCGTAGTCCCGGTCACGCGGCGCGGACGCTTCTTCGCGGTGTCGGGCGTCGTCGCGAGCGTGGCGGGCCTTGGGGCGAGCGTGATCACCGCGGATCTGTTGAGTACGTATCGTCCGCCGGTCGCCTACGCGCTCTGCTTCGTGTGCGCGACCGTTTGCCTCGTCGTCTCGTTCGTCGCCCTGGTGGTCGTGCGCGAGCCGGCCGCGGCCGCGACGCGCGCGTCCGAGCCGCTCGGTGTGTTCCTGCGTCGAATCCCGACGCTGCTGCGCGAGGATCGAAATCTCGCGTGGTATCTCGTCGCGCGCTCGCTGTCCGCGCTCGGCACCGCCGGCGTCGCGTTCTTCACCGTCTACGCGCTGCACGCGTGGCGTTTGCCGGCCGCGGCCGCCGGGATGTTCACCGGGCTGCTTCTCACGGGGACGATTGCGGGCACGATCGCGCTCGGCTGGCTTGCCGATCACATGGGCCATCGCGTCGTGCTCCTGGCCGGCGTGATCGCCGGCGTCGTGGCCAACGCGATCGCGCTCGCCGCGACGTCGCCCGGTGTCTTTGGCCTCGTCTTCGTCCTGGCCGGCGTGCAGACCGCGTCGGCGACGATCTCGGGTCTCAACGTGCTGCTCGAGTTCGCGCCGGCCACGGAGGCGCAGCCGACCTACGTGGGCCTGGGTCACACCTCGCTCGCGCCGATGGCCGTCGCGGCGCCGATCGGCGCGGGCGCGATCGCGGATGCCGTGGGGTTTCCCGCCGTGTTCGTGATCGCCGCGCTCGGCGGCATCACGGCCACGCTCGTGCTCGCGCTCCGCGTGCGCGACCCGCGACACGTGCGCACGGTGGCCGCCGCGGAGAGCGGCGCATGAAGGCGCTGTTGCTCGATCTCGACGACACGCTGCTGGCCTATTCGGCGGGCGTAGATGTTTCGTGGGCTGAGGCATGTGGCGTCGCATCGCTGCCGATCGAGAAGGACACGCTCGTGGCCACCCTCGCCGAAACGCGCAAGTGGTTCTGGAGCGGCGATCCGGAGCGGCACGCGCGCGAGCGGGTCGACATGCTCGGCGCGTGGACGAAGATCGTCGTGGAGGCGCTCGTGCGCTGCGGCTGCCCCGACGAAGCGCTTGCCGCGGCCATCGCGCGCGACTACGCTGCGCGTCGTCGTGAGACGATGCAGCTGTTTCCCGAGAGCCGTGCGGTGCTTGAAGCCCTGCGCACGCGCGGACTACCGCTGGCCCTGGTGACCAACGGCGACGCGTTGCAGCAGCGCGACAAGATTCAGCGTCACGACCTCGCGCGCTACTTCGGTGCGATCGTGATCGAAGGGGAGTTCGGGTGCGGCAAGCCGCAGGAGCGCGTCTACCGCGAGGCGCTGCGACAACTGGGTGTGGGACCCGAAGGTGTGTGGATGGTGGGCGACAATCTCGAGTGGGACGTGGTCGCGCCGCAACGGCTGGGCTTCACGGGAGTGTGGATCGATCGCGAAGGCGCAGGCTTGCCGCCGACGCACGCGGACGCACGCCCGCATCGCATCATCCGATCGCTCTCGGAGCTTTTGACGTGAGGCTCGCGCGGCTCGCCATCTGGATCGCCACCGCCGGCTTCGTCTTCATGTTGTTCTACCCGCTCGTGATGGAGATCTTCGTCCGCTTCGGCACGCACGCCGACAGCGGTCTGCCTTAATAGGAAAGGGGGCCTCGAAGGGCCCCCTTTACCCCCATACGCTCGGAGCGCCCCGGGGAACCCGTGGCGCTCCTCGAATTCGCTCAGCGTCCCCAGCGATACTCGCCGTCGGAGCCCGGCCGGCCACGGCCGCCGCCACTGCCGCCATCGAGCCCGCGTTTGGGTCCGCGCCGGCCCGTACCAGGCCCCTTTCGGCCGGCCGGCTTCTCGCCGAAGCCACCGCCCCCCGCGCCGCGTCGCTGGGCGCGACCCGGCTTGTCGCCGAATCCGCCCCCGCCGCCGCCCGGCCGATCGCCAAAGCCGCCTCCGCCCCCCGGCCGTGGACCGCCGGGGCTGAAGCGCGGTCCACCGCCGCCGCCTCCGCCGCCGAAACGGGGCCCGCCCATACCGCCACCACCCGCTGGGCGGTCGCCGTAGGGACGGGGTCCGCCGGCGGGACGCGGCGGGCGAGGCCCACCAGCGCCGCGCGGCGTCGCCTTGTCCACGCGGATCATGCGGCCATCGAGCGAGGTGCCGTTGAGTGAAGAGATGGCCTTTTCGGCCTCTTCGGTGGTCGCCATCTCGACGAAGCCAAAGCCCCTCGAGCGGCCCGTCTCGCGGTCGGTCATCACGGCCGCCGACATCACCTCGCCGAAGCGCGCGAAGGCCCCGCGCAGACCCTCACTCGAGGTGGAAAACGAGAGACCACCGACGAACAGCTTCACGGACATGACCTTGGCTCCTTTCGTCTGCCGGTTCGAGATTCCCCACGAGTATATCCCCGGGTACGTCCATTGCAGCGTACAAGCACGCACAATGCCGCCCAGGAATCCCGACCTCGCGGGTGGCCCTCGTGCTGGTGGACGTGATCGACGACCTCGAGTTCGAAGGCGGCGAGCGCGTTCCGGATCGCTGCGTGCTGTTCACCGCGAGCGACGCGTTCGATCCCACGCACAATCGGCGCGCACTCGACGAGATGGCTCTTCCGTTCGGAGCCGACCTCACCGAGTCGACGCATCTCGCGCTCTCGCGTCAGGCTGAGCGGCTCGGCAAGAGCAGCGCGATGGCGGTCAAAGCCAAGGCCAACAGCACAGCCTCGGCCAGGATCTCACGCGCCTGCCGCCTGAGCTGGTCGAGCGCCCACGTATCGCTCACGCGCTCGACCCCGCTCGCCGTCTCACGCAGCCCGCGCGAGGCGAGACCGGTTCACGTGCCGCCATGCCCCTGCAGGAAGCCCAGCGCGCCCATGAAGAGGGGTAAGAACAGCACGAGCCGCGCGCCGCGTGCGATTCCGAAATACGCGAAGACCGCCGCCGCCAGGATGGTGACCGCGACGCCCGCGACCCCCATGAGGTAGCGGCGTCGGCGCCCGCGCGATCCGATGTTGGTGACCAGGGGAAGGGCCATCGCCGTCCGCGCCCTACCGTATCATCGTTGCTATCCGGACCGCCGCGATGCTAGATTCGACGCAACCAGCCGCCGGTTTAGGCGGTCCAAGCGAGGACAGGAGACCCCAATGGATGGTGCCGCGGCGGCGCCGGTGCGCGAGCGGCTGATCCGCTGGCTTGAGGATGGCCGTGAGATGCTCGCGCTCCTGGCGGAGCAGCTCGACTCGGGGCAGAAGGCTGGGGCCAAGCTCGAGCACGCCGAGCGCGACGCCGAGCGGCTTCGTCGCGAGCTGATGGAGCTTCGCAAGGACCTCTCCGAAGCGAAGGATCGCGCGCAGAACAACGAGCACGAGAAGCAGATCGAGGAGTATCGCAAGCTCGTCGAGGATCTGCGCCACGCCAACGAGCAGCTCAAAGGCGAAAAAGACGAGGCCGCGCAGGCCTTCGCGAAGCTGCTCGAGACCGTTCAGTCGACGAATCAGATCGCTCAGAAGCTCGGCGTCACGAAGAGTCCCTTCGCGCGCCCCAAGGAGCCCGCCGCGCCGGCCTCACCGGCGCCGCACGAGTAGTTACTTCCGCATTCCGCGCGTGTCTTTGCGCAGCGTCAAGGCGAGGCGGAAGTCCGTCTTGCGCACGGGATCCGCATTGAAGACGGCGAACCAGAGCGCGCCGTGGTCGCGTCCGATCCCCGGCACAGGCGTGCCCTCGGCCACGAACCGGCGCACGTCCATCTTGCTGGCTTTGCCCGCCGCCGGCACCGTCGCCACCAGGCCATTGGCGGATGGCTCACCGTCCACCGTCAGCTTCGCCTCGACGCCGTGCGCGTCTCGCAGCGCGGCCTGAATCAGAAAAAAGCGCGTCGTCAGCGGATCCAACGTTCCCGTGAACGCGTGCTCCTTGAAGCGCTGGTTGTCGGCGAGGAAGCGCTGTGCCGTCTGCTCGGTCTCGCCGACACGCGACGTGGGGCGCTGGAAGACACGCGTGTCGTCCTTGGAGTGGATGATGCGCGCCTGCACCCACGGGCCCGGCTCTGGCACCGCCGCCTTCAGCACGTTCTTGACGAAGTCGGGATACGTCTCCGTCAGCCGGCCTTGCGCGACGAGATATTCGTACAGCTGCGTGCCGACGGGCTTCATCTGTCCCGTCTTGAGGCTGTCGAGCGCGCTGCCGACGCAGCCAGGACTCTGCTTCTCGACGTGCTCGAGAATGATCGAATAACCGTACGCGAGGAGTCCTTCCTCGAAATCCGCGCTCTCCTGGATGGGCACCGAAAGCAGGTAAGGGTACTTGCCGAGCTCCTCGCGTGTCGCCTGGGGAAACGCGAGCGAGCTCTTCCACCCTGACCACCGCGCCCAGGCCGCGAGCCACCACTGCGCGGCCGAGGCGTCCGTGAGCGAAGCTGCCGAAGGCTGGGCGATCGGCGGGGGCGCGGCGGCGACGACTGGCTCGCGCTCGCGCACGGGCGCCGGCGGCGGCTCGTACGTCGGCGGCGGTATCCGCGCTGGTTCCGGTCGCGATGCTTCGACGACGGGCTCAGCTGCTGCGATGCGCACGGGCTCGGGCGCGCGGATCGCGTCTGCGAGACGCACGGGCTCGGCTGCGGCGACCTCGGGCTCCAGCGCGAGAGGCTCCGGCTCGGGCGCGAGAGGCTCCGGCTCGGGCGTGAGGAGCTCTGGCTCCGGTGCGAGAGATTCTGGCTGGGGCGCGAGAGCCTCCGGCTCGGCCGTGAGAGGCTCCGGCTCCGGTGCGAGCGGCGCCGGCTCGGTCGCGACAGGCTCGGCCGGCGGCGTCGCGCGCCTGGGCGCCGCGCGCCGCGGCTGAGGTGCGCGTGTCTGGCCAGGCAGCAGAAGCCGGCGCCGTGCCACGGACACGGTGATCTGGCGGCCGAAGGCGCGCGCAACGCTGTCTTCGAGGGAGGAGAACTTCTGATCGTCGAGCACCTCGGTCGATTCCATCATGGTGAGCAGATCGGCGAACGGCTGAACCCGGCCGGCGAGCGAGCGTGCCTCCTCCGCGTCGGTCGCCAACATCACCACCGTCTTGAGCTCCGCTGCCTTGAGCTTGACGGTCACCAGCGGCCCGAAGTTGTCGTCGTCCTGATGGCCGACGCTGTCCACCCGATTCAGCACGGCGACGAGGCGATCGCGCTCCTCCTCGAGCGCGGAGTGACGCTGGTGCGCCTCGAGCGCGGTCGCCATGGCCGTGAGCACCGGCTCCAGACTGGTGGCACTCTCCACCACGTCTGGAACCGCGACGCCGAGCGTTTCGGCCGCCAGCACGATCTCGGCACGAAGCTCCACGAACTCAAGGCGCGTGGCGGTGAGCGCTTCTACGAGCTCATCGGCCGGTGGCGCGCCGCCGTCTTGCAGCTCGCGCGCGACTTCTCCCAGCTTCGCGCCGTGATTGGCGAAGCGACCGATGAGATCGGCCAGCTGACGTGAAAAGGCGCCGAGGTCGACGTGCATAGGCAAACGACAAAACGATTCTAGGCGGCGGCGCGGCGAGGTGTCAAAAACAACGTGCGCTGGCACGCCCCGTGCTTCGGCACAGGTCGTGGCCGGGCTCGGTGGCCAGACGGCGATCAGCCGCGGCCGATCAGCATCCAAACACCGATCGCGACGAACAACAGGCCCGCGCCACGGGTGAGGTGATGCGGCGCGATCCACTCTCCGAGCTTCTCCCCGATGAGCACGGCGATCAGCGTCGACGTGACCAGGGCGGCCGCGGCCGCGAGGAAGACGCCGAGCCGACTGACGCCAGGCGTGGCCGCGAACGTGAGCGTCGCCAGCTGCGTCTTGTCGCCGAGCTCCGCCAGAAACACGCTCGCAAACACCAGCACGTAGGTCTTCATGCCGTCTCCTCTGACCTCCATATATAAGGATGCGCCGTCCCGCCGTATCATCCAGCCCATGGGCGACCGGGTTGCGCTGTCGATCATCGGCGTGCTGTCGCTGGCCATCGTGGGTGTGGTCGGCGTGCTGCTGCTGGCACATCATCCCGGACGGCCGTTCAGCGCCGAGGTTGCCGCGCTCCCTGCGCTCAACGCCGCGCTCAACGCGACCTGCGCGGTGCTGCTCGTCGTCGGCTGGCTCGCGATCCGCCGCCGGCGCATCGCCGTGCATCGCGCGTGCATGTTGGCAGCGTGCACGGCGTCGGCGCTGTTTCTGTGTTCCTACGTCGTGTATCACGGGCTCGCCGGCTCGCGGCCGTTCGCCGGCCAGGGATGGATCCGCGCGGTGTACTTTCCGATCCTCGTGTCGCACGTGGTGCTCGCGGCCGCGATGGTTCCGTTCGTGCTCACCACCGTGTATCGCGCGCTGTCGGGGCGATTCGATCGACACGTGCCGATCGCGAGGCGGACCCTGCCGGTGTGGCTCTACGTGTCGGTGACCGGTGTGCTCGTCTACCTGCTCCTCTACCATGTCGGCTGAGCCCGGGTCGGCTGCGCCGCGCGCCAGACGTGGGATCGAGCAGATCCCGTGGCTGTACGACGCCTGCTGCGCGCTGTTCGAGCGATTCGGTCTCGGCCGGTGGCGCCGTTGGCTCGTCGGCGGAGCCGAGGGCCGCACGCTCGACGTCGGCTGCGGCACCGGCCGTAATCTGTCCCTGGTCGGCGCGGGGACGCGCGTGATCGGTCTCGATCCGGCGCGCGAGCCGCTGCTCGCCGCGCGGCGCCGCGCGCCACGCGTGCCGTTGGTGCAGGGTGACGCCCAGGCTTTGCCGTTTCGCGACGGCACCTTCGATACTGTGATCAGCGGGCTCGTGTTCTGTAGCGTGCCCGATCCTAGGCGTGGGCTGGCCGAGGTCCGACGCGTGCTGCGGCCCGACGGCGCGCTGCGCATGCTCGAGCACGTGCGCGCGACGGGCGGTCTCAAGGCGCGGGTCCAGGATCGCTGGCAGCCCTTCTGGACACGGTTGACCGGCGGCTGTCACTGGAATCGCGACACCGAGCGGACGGTGGAGACGTCCGGCTTCGCGATCGATAGCGCGACCCGGCGCGCGCGAGGCGATCTGCGCCGCTTCGTCGCGCGTCCGCGCTGAGTCACGCGGCGCTTCGAGGGCCCGGTACAATCAGAGCGTGGACTCGCTCTCCCGCCGCCAGCTGCTGCAGGGGGCCGCGGCCACGGCCGCGGTGTTGGCCACACCGCTCTCGGCGTGGCCCGCGCCGGAGCGCGGGCGGGTCGTGGTTGCGCGCGAGGCAGATCGTGCGAAGGCCGTCGCCGCCTGTCTCGAAGCGCTGGAGTTCAGCGCGTGTAGCGGACGCGGCGTCGCGGTCAAGGCCAACTTCAACAGCGACGACGCGTTCCCCGCGTCCACGCACCCGCAGACGCTGGCCGCGCTGTTCGGCGCGCTGCAGGCGAAGCGCGCCGACACCATCACGCTGGCCGAGCGCTCCGGCATGGGCGATACCCGACGCGTGCTCGACCGTACGGGCGCGATGGACGTCGCGTCGCGCGCAGGCGTCCGCGTCATCGTGCTCGACGAAGTCGGCCGCCCCGCGTGGGAATCGTTCCGCGCGGAGCACTGGCCGCAGGGCTTGCACGCCGCGCGGCTGTTTACGGAAGCGCCGTGCGCCGTGCAGACGATGTGCTGCAAGACGCATCGCTTCGGCGGTCACGTGACGCTGTCGCTCAAAAACAGCGTAGGCCTCATCGCCAAGCGGCTGCCCGGCGACTCGCATGATTACATGCAGGATCTCCACCGCTCACCGCACCAGCGGACGATGATCGCCGAGGCCAACCTCACGTGGCGTCCCGCCGTGAACGTCATGGACGCGCTCGAGGCATTCATCGACGGCGGACCCGAGGCCGGGACGCGCGTCGCGCCGGGCGTGTTTCTCGCCAGCGACGATCGTTGCGCGCTCGATGCCGCGGCGATCGCATTGCTGCGCCAGCACGGAATGAAGGGACCGGCGGCCAGCGGTCCGATCGCGTCCACGGATCAGCTCGCTCGCGCCCTGACGCTGGGCCTCGGCGCCGCGCCCAACACGGTCGAGGTGGTGCCCGCGTCGCCGGCGGCAGCTGACGTGGCCAAGCGTCTCACCGACGCGCTCAAGGAGGGCTGAGCCGTGGCCAAGCGCGCCGCGCCGACCGACGACCTGAGCCGCTACGGCCGGCTCGCGGAATACAACCGCAAGCGTCGCTTCAGTGTCACGCCTGAGCCGCCGGGGCGCGCGGGCAAGAAGAAGGCGACGCGCGCGCTCGAGTTCGTCGTGCAAAAACATCGCGCGAGCCATCTGCACTACGATTTTCGTATCGAGCACGAGGGCGTGATGCTCTCGTGGGCGGTGGCGAAGGGGCCGTCGCTGGATCCGAGCGTGCGGCGACTCGCGATGATGACCGAGCCGCATCCGATGGACTACAACGACTTCGAGGGCGTCATCCCCGAGGGCGAGTACGGCGGCGGCACGGTGATGATCTGGGATCGTGGCACGTGGGAGCCCGAGAGTCCCGACGTCGGCAAAGCGCTGGCCAAGGGCGATCTGAAGATGCGCCTGAACGGCAAGAAGATGAAGGGCTCCTGGGTGCTCGTTCGCATGCGTGACCGCCAGTGGCTGCTGATCAAGCATCGGGACGCGCATGCGTCCGCCACCGAGGACCTGACGCTGTCACGGCCGAAGTCCGTCGTCTCGCGCCGAAGCATGGTGGGCATCGCGCGCGCGGCGGGCGCGAGCGCGCGGCAGCTGGAGCAGGCGGCGGGCGCCGATCCGCCGCGCTCGACCGCGACGCCCGCGTGACGACGGCTCGGCAGGCCCGCGGCGCGACCGCGCCTGGGGCCAACATCAAGCCGATGCTGGCCACGCTCGTCGATGCGCCGTTCCATCTGCCGGGCTGGGTCTACGAAGAAAAATACGATGGCATCCGCATCATCGCGGACAAGCGCGGTGCCCGCGTCCGTCTGATCACACGCAATCTCATCGATCGAACCGCCGATTTCCCCGAGATCGCCGCCGCGATCGCAAAGCTGGCGGCGCCGACGCTCGTGCTCGACGGCGAGGTGGTCGTGTTCGACGACAAGGGCATCTCACGCTTTCAGCTCTTCGGCGCGGAGACGCGGCGCCGACCCGTGTACGTCGTGTTCGACTGTCTGTTCGCTCGCGGTCAGTCGCTGATGGGGCGGCCGCTCGTCGAGCGGCGCGCCGTGCTCGAAAAGGAAGTCCATGCCGGCGGCGCGCTGCGTCTGTCGCGCCGCCTCGCGAGCGATGGGTTCAAGGCGTTCGAGACGGCACGCGAGCGTGGTCTCGAAGGCATCGTGGCCAAGGACCCCGCGTCGGTCTACGAGATCGGCAAACGCTCGGCGGCGTGGCGGAAGGTGAAGGTGCGCGCCGAGGAGGAATTCGTCATCGGCGGCTACACGGCTCCCGATGGCTCGCGCGCGCACTTTGGCGCGATCCTCATCGGCGCCTTCGACGGAGGCGCGCTACGGTACGCCGGCAAGGTCGGGACCGGCTTCACGGGCAAGACGCTCGCCGACCTTGCGCAGCGGTTCGCCCGTCTGCGACAGCCGAGCTCGCCGTTCATCGATGCGCCGCGCATGCGCGACGCGACGTGGGTGGAGCCGGTGCTGGTGGCGCAGATCGGCTTCATGGAAAAGACGGGCGATGGCAAGCTGCGCCATCCGGTGTTTCTCGGGCTCCGCGACGACAAGTCGGCCGACGAAGTGCGGTGGGTGATGGCGCCCGCGCGTTGAGGGGGTTTGGGGGAAGCCGCAGGGGTCCCCCAATCA
>DAIRVP010000108.1:0-18448 GCA_036802765.1 Candidatus Rokuibacteriota bacterium | reverse complement strand
AAGCCGATCAGCCCGGCCAGTGTCCCGAGCACCGGATTGAGCCAGCGGGTTCGAAACGCAGTGCGATGCGCCGTCTCGTGAAGCGCGCAGAAGATGAAGGCGACCATGTAGCCCTGCATCACGATCAACGGAACGACCGACACGGTCGAGCGCAGCCGCCAGAGCAATGCGCCGGTGACGATCAGCATGCCGACGTGCCACACGGCGCGTCGAAGGGCCGGCCCGTCGGCGCGGGTCATCAGGGCGTGCAGGTCTTCCCTGGGAATCTCATGGGCGGTGAAGCGGACGTTGGCGTCGTCTCGCATAGGCGGGTCTGAGACCTGCTATCCTATCGCGCATGGCCACTATAGAGCACGACTACGCCGAACAACGACCGAAGTCGAAAGCACTGCACGAGCGCGCCAGCAAGCGCATGCCCAGCGGGGTGGCGCATGACGGTCGATCGTTTTCGCCGTTTCCGTTCTATGTCGCGCGCGCGGACGGCGCGCGCAAGTGGGACGTGGACGGCCACGAGTACATCGACTGCTGGAGCGGACACGGCTCGCTGATGCTCGGCCACAATCATCCGGCCGTGCTCAAGGCCATCCAGGACCAGGCGCGCCTGGGCACCCATTACAGCGCGTGCTCGGAGGTCGAGGTGCGCTGGGCGGAGCTGATCTGCTCGATCGTGCCGGGCGCCGAGCGCGTGCGCTTCATGATGACGGGCACGGAGACGACGGCGCTCGCCATCCGCGTGGCGCGCGCGGCGACGGGCCGCCAGCACATCGTGAAGTTCGAGGCGCATTTCCACGGCCTGCACGATGCCGTGATGGCGGCCGTCAAGGATCCGTTCGAGCTGCCGGTCTCGGCCGGCGTGCCGCCGTCCACGCTCTCGACCACGCTCGTCGCGCGCAACAACGACCTGGCGCACGTCAAGGAGCTGCTCGAAGACCACCCGGTCGCGGCGGTGATTCTCGAGCCCGCCGGCGCGCGCTCGATGACGGTGCCGACCGATCCGAAGTTCCTCAAGGCGCTGCGGCAGCTCACGCACGAGAAGGGCGTGATCCTGATCTTCGACGAAGTGGTCACGGGCTTTCGCATGGCCGCGGGCGGCGCGCAGGAATACTTCGGCGTCACGGCCGACCTCACGTGCCTCGCCAAAGCCGTTGCGGGCGGGCTGCCGGGCGCGGCACTCGTCGGGCGCGCCGATCTGCTCGACGCCATCACGTTCAAAGGCGACGCCAAGCGCGACCGCACGCAACGCGTGGCGGATCAGGGCACCTTCAGCGGCACGCCGCTGATCGCCGCGGCAGGCGTGGCGGCGCTGGAAATCCTCAAGACCGGTGAGGTACAGCGCGAGCTCAATCGGCTCGGCGACCGCCTGCGCGCGGGCATGAATGACGTGCTCAAGACACGCGGCGTCGTCGGCTGCGTCTACGGCGCCTCCTCGATCTTCCGCATCCACCTCGGCGCGAGCGCCGAGGAGCTCGGCATCCCGAATTACACGATGGACGCCACGCGACTGGATCGTGGGATGGGACCGGTCGGCGGTACGCTGCATCTGGCCATGCTGCTCAACGGTGTGGACTACAGCCGAGGCGGCGGGCAGGGGTGGATGAACGGCGCCATGCGCGACAAGGACGTCGACCTCGTCATCGAGGCGTTCGACTGCTCGATCGTCCGGCTGCGCGAGGAGAAGCGGCTGTAAGACCGTTCGACACCCGCGCCGCAGCGGCGCTGCTTAGGCTCGGCGGCGCTTCCTCCGCAGATGGTGCGCGAGACCGGTGAGCCCGACGCTGAGCAGTAAGAGCGTCCCGGGCTCGGGCGTGACAAGGATCCCCCGAATCTCGCCGCCAGCGAATTGCGCCGTGTGGATGTTGAAGTACGACTGTCCGGCCACCATCCCGTTGAACAGCGCCGCCTCGGCGGAGGCTGCAGTCCCTCCGTTGGCCGAGACGAACGCGGAATTGTACGTGGTCAGATCCAATGTATTGAGCGGGGTGAGGGACATATAGTTTCCGGACGTAACGTTCAATGGAAAAGCGGGAAACGCGGGCATCACGGTAGCGACGCCGGTATTCCCCGGCTGTGGAACGCAGCAGTGGATATGTGCTGCGATGTCGGGTGTGCTCAACCCTGCGAAGGATGCCTGCACGACGAGCGTGTGCGCCACGTTGTCGAACGTCACATGGGCCGTGCCAGTAGCAGACGAACCGGTCGGGGGAATTTCGGCGTCTCCGCTGAGAGTGGCAAAAAAGTCGACAGGTGCGGCGTGGGTCGGCGAAGCGAGAAGGACGATGAAGAGCGTCAGCCCGCAGAATTTAGCAAAACGACGCATGGCAACCCCCGCGCGTTGAGGTTCAGTAAGCGCCGCTCACCGGGGCCCGCATATTTCGCACCAGTCGATGAAATGACTCGGTGGCAGCAGTTTGCGATGCGGAGCCGGGAGACGTACGCCGGGAATGGAAGCATTCCCGACGGGAAAACGTTTACCCAGTCAGTTCGCGTCGCGAGGCAGCTCGATCGGCTTTCCGTGCGGCGTGGAGCGCGCCGCGCGGTCCCAGGCATCCTTGCGCTCGGCCAGCTCGTCGGCGAGCACGAGGCGCTTGTCGGCGACGAGCTTCTCGAGCGCCGCGAGCCAGAAGTAGTAGTAACGCGTGCCGTCGTCCGGCTCACCGCGCGCCCGGGCCGCCGCGATCTCGTCGGCCAGCCGATCGGCCCACTCCTTCCACGTGAAGTGGCCGCGCTCGTGGAGCATCACCGCCATGCCGAAGGCCTGCGCTTCCCACGGTGCGCGGAAGACCGGGCCCTCGGCATCGCGCGGGATCGCGGGCAGCGCGTCGAGATCGGCGTTCATCGAGCTCACACTCCTTCACCGTCGACCGGAGAGAGATACGGCTCGAAGCAATCGACGAACACCGCGTCCCGCGGACCGGCGTCCGGCCCCCACAGCTCCCGACCCTCGAAGCGGACGGCGTAGCAGTGCGCGGGCACTTTCGTGCCCGTCCTGGCGTGCTCGTCGGGCAGGATGAAGACGCCGTGATCGCGGTCGATCACGCCGACCTTGCCGCGCGCGTAGCGTGGCAGGCGCGTGTGACCGGTGGGATGCACGTTCTTGGTGCGGACACGGTCACCCGCCTTGAAGCGCGGCGCCGCGAGCTGCTCGTCCATACGCGCGGCGCGACGGTTGCGCAGCATCTTCGGCAGGTCCTCGACGCCAATCGGCTTCAAACCTTGCGCGCGTCCGGTCGATCGCATCGCCGCGAGCTCGCTCGTCGTGACCAGTCCCTTCTCCACGAGCAGGCGCTCGAGCCCGTAGAGCCAGTGCTCGTAATACGTCGTGGCGAGATACTCGGCGGGCGGCATATGCTCGCGGGCGTACCGGCCCATGTCGGTGTTCCAGCGACCGAGGAAGCCGCTGGTCATGTTGAGCGCGAAGACGCGCCGCTCCCAGTCGTAGTGGAACACCGGCTCGTTGGGCTCGGGGTCCACCGGGCCGAACCCGTGCATGCCGCCGAGGTCGTGGATTCCGTTCATCGCCGCGGCGATGAGACTTTCGTTACCCCGATCATCGAGTCACGCGTGACGAGCTCAGCCAGTTCGTCTTCGGTCATTCCCTCGGTGCCGGCCGGCCGCTCGGGCAGCACGAGATAGCGAAGCTCGGCGGTGCTGTCCCATACGCGTACCTCGACATCGTCCGTCAGGTCGACGCCGAACTCGCGCAGGACGCCGCGCGGATCGATCACCGTGCGCGCACGGTACGGGCCGGACTTGTACCAGACGGGCGGCAGCCCGAGCACCGGCCACGGATAACACGAGCAGAGCGTGCAGACGACGACGTTGTGGACTTTCGGCGTGTTTTCGAGGACCACCATGTCTTCGCCCTGGCGGCCGATGTAGCCGAGCTCGGCGATGGCGGTCGTCGAGTCCGCGAGCAGCCGCTGCTTGAACGCCGGATCCACCCACGCCTTAGCGACGACGCGCGCGCCGTTCCGCGGTCCCACTTTCGTCTCGTACGTGTCGATGAGCGCGTCGAGCGCCTTGGGATCGACCAGCCCTTTGTCGACGAGCAGCGACTCGAGCGCGCGCACGCGCAGCTGCACGTCGGTCAGCGGCGCGCCGTGCGGCCCGGGACGGTCGTCGTGCTCGTGATCGTGGCCGTGATCGTGATGGTGTTCGCTCATGGCGGATAGGCTATCATCCTTGTCCGGAATGAAACCGCTCGAGACGGAATACAAGGGCTGGACGATCCGCGTGATCACGCGCTCGACGGGACGCGCGTGGTCGGCGCTGGTCGAGGCGTGGCCGCCGGGCAAGTCGGGTGACACGAACGCCGAGCTCGTGCCCTACAACGCGACCTCCCAGAATGAGAAGTCGGCGCAGGAAGCGGGTCGCCTGGCGGCCGTCCGCTTCATCGACGCCAAGACCGCTACGGACGAGAAACCCGCCAAGAAGTAGTCAGCGCCCTCGCCGCGCGGCCGTGCGGATGTCGGCGCCCGCCCAGCCCGCGTCGAACGCATGGCCCGGCTCATCGAGATCGATCACCAGCGGCGCGTGATCCGAGGGGATCGGCTTGCCCTTGCGCGCCTCGCGATCGATCTCCGCGGCCACGACACGCTCGCGGACCGGCGCGGTGACGAGCAGGTGGTCGATGCGCATGCCGAAATTCTTGTGGAAGTTGCCGGCGCGATAGTCCCACCACGTGTAGCGGCCCGGCTCGGGATGATGGACGCGATACGCGTCGATGAGTCCCCACTTGGCGAGGCGCGCGAACGCCTCGCGTTCCGCCGGCGAGACGTGCGTGCCGCCGTGGCAGGCCGTCGGGTCCCAGACATCCGCATCGGTCGGCGCGACGTTGAAGTCGCCGCCGAGCACCAGCGGCTCGTTCGGCGTGCGCGCTTCCTGAAACCAGCGCACCAGCCGCTCGTACCACGTAAGCTTCGCCGCGTAGAACGGCGAGCCGACGACGCGCCCGTTCGGCGCGTAAATGGCGACGACGCGCACGCCGCCACAAACCGCGGACAGCATGCGCGCCTCCGCCAGCGGCTCGTCGTCGGGCACGTCGGGCGTCTCGGCCGGACGCAGCGGCTGCCCGAAGTTGGTGACGACGTCCGTGATCGGCAGGCGACTCGCCACCGCGACGCCGTTCCAGCGGCCCTCGCCGTGATGCGCGACCTCGTAGCCGGCCGCGCGGAAAACGTCGACCGGCACGTCGGCGTCCGCGAGCTTCGTCTCTTGCATCATGAGCACGTCGGGCCTGGTGCGCTCCAGCCACCAGGTGACCTTCTCCAGGCGCGCCTTGAGCGAATTCACATTCCAGGTCGCAATACGCATCGCGTCTCAGAACACCGCGAGTGGATTCGCCGGCGAGCCCGTTCCACCGTGCACCGGTAGCGGCGAGATCACCAGCATGAACTCGTCGCGTCCCTCGTCGACGCAGGCTTTCGCCAGCGGCTCAAGCAGCGCGTTGTCGAGCAGCGCGACGCCGTACGCGAAGATCGCCGCGTGCACCGCCCACGGCACGTCATAGTCGATGGGCAGGTGATCGAGCATGTCCCACACGAGCACGCTGACGTCGTGATCACGCAGGAAGGGCAGACAGGAGATGTGCAGGCCCGGGCGCTGCAGCGTCGCCACCGGGCCGAACGGCCGGCTGTACGGACGCTCGGGATCCTGCGCCTGCCACGCCTCGCGACCGGAGTAGACGCACACGGCGTCACCGGGCTCGAGCTTGATGTTGCGCTTGGCCAGAATGTCGTCAAGCTCCCAGCCGTGCACCGGCGCATCGTGCGTCACGCACGGCACGCCGCGATGGCGCGGGACGTCGAGCATCACGCCGCGCACGATGATGCCCTCCTGCCAGTGCTCGATCGAGCCGAAGCGCGCGCCTTCGAATGTGATCTCTTTCTTCGGATCGCGCCCGTTCCACATCGCTTCGTCGTCCCAGGTGTGGCAGAGCGCGTCGATGTGGGTCGAGGCCACGCCGTGATAGAAGATGCCGTAGAAATCGGCCGAGAAGCCGCCCTTGCCGCGCGCCGCCGTCTTCATGTAGTGCTGCGCGGGCAGCGTATTGTTCGGCCCCGGCTCCTTGGGAAACGGCCGACTGAGCGACACGCTGCGGCCGGTCTTCACGAGGCGCGTGGCGGCCACTCGCTTGGCGGGCGTGATCAGGTTGATGGCGCCCTTCTGGTCGTCCTTGCCCCAGCGGCTCCAGTTGCGGCGCTCGCGGATCCAGGACATCACTTCCTTTTCTGTGGGCAGCGGTCGTTGCGGCATCGGGTCCTCCGTTCATATGCTCGCCTCGGACGGCAGGGCCCCAGCCCCGCGACGTCCTGCGGCTCGCACGGCCACGACGTCGCGCATGGTAGCATCCGGCCCACCATGAAGATCACCGACGTGCGCCTCATGCTGTTCGCCTGGGACGAGATTCCGGCCACGACGTATGGTCGTCACACCGGCCGCTTCAGCGGCTCGAGCCAGCTCGGGCTCGTGACCATCGCCACCGACGAGGGCGTGGAGGGCCACGCCTTCCTCGGCTCGGCGATGCGCGGCGCGCACATGGACGCGCAGTCGCTGATCCACTATCTCAAGCCGCTCGTGCTGGGCCAGGACCCGCTCGACCGTGAGCGGCTCTATCAGGCGATGTCCCAGAAGATTCGCAACACCACCTACCGCGCGATCGGCGCCATGGACATCGCGCTGTGGGACATCGCGGGCAAGATCGCACGCTTGCCGATCCACAAGTTGCTCGGCTCGTATCGGACGAGCGCGCCCGCGTATGCGTCATCCGCCGTGCTGCCGTCGAAGGAGGCGTATGCGGAAGAGGCAGCGCGGTTCAAGGCCGACGGCTGGACGGCGTACAAGATCCATCCGCCCACCGATCCGAGCGTCGACATCGACGTGTGTCGGGCGGTGCGGCGCGCCGTGGGCGACGGCTTCACCGTGATGCTCGATTCGACGTGGGCGTACCAGTATCCCGAGGCGCTCCGCGTCGGCAAGGTGGCTGAGGAGCTGGGGTTCTATTGGTACGAGGATCCGCTCGCAGACGACGACTTGCTGAGCTACGTGAAGCTCAAGCAGCATCTCTCGATCCCGATTCTCGCCACCGAGTACACGCCGGGAGGCCTGACCGCCTACGCGCCGTGGCTCACGCACCAGGCGACCGATTATCTCCGCGGCGACGTGGCGGTGAAGGGCGGGATCACCGCGCTCGTGAAGACGGCGCATCTGGCCGAGGCGTTCCACATGAACTACGAGGTACACCACGGCGGCAACTCGCTGAACAACGTGGCGAATCTGCATGTCATCATGGCCATCCGCAACTGCGAGTTCTTCGAGGTGCTGCTGCCCGCCGGCGCGCAGAAGTACGGCCTCGCGCAGGACATCGACGTGGATCCGCGCGGGCTCGTGCACGCCTTCGACGGTCCCGGGCTGGGCGCGGCGATCGACTTCGGGCTGATCGAGCGGAAGAAAGTCGCGGTGCTGAGCTAGCGCTCGCCGAGCGGCAGCTCCAGGAAGAACGTGCTGCCGGCGCCCTCGACGCTCTCGACGCGGACACGCCCGTGGTGCAGATCCACGATGCTTTTCACGATGGCGAGGCCGAGCCCCGTGCCTGGCGTTCCGTCCGCGGCGTGGTTCTTCACCCGATAGAACTTGTCGAAGACGTGCGGCAGGTCGGTGACGGGAATGCCGCGGCCGGTGTCGCGGATCGCGATGGTCGCCGTGCTGCCCGCATCGGTCATCGCCAGCGCGATGTGAACGCGGCCGCCCGCCGCCGTGTACTTGATGGCGTTGCCCACGAGATTGATGAGCGCCTGGCGCAGCCGCGCCGCGGACATCGGCAGCCAGCAGTCTTTCGGCAGCGCGGTCTCGATCGTGATGCGTTTGGCTTCCGCCTCGTGAGCGAGCGTCTGAACGACGGTCTCGATGAGCGGGACGACGTCGTCGCGCTCGGTGGCCGGGTCCAGACCCGCCTCGATGCGACCCAGGTCGAGGAGATCGCTGACCAGTTCTGCCATCGACTTGGCGATGTCGCGCAGCCGTTGGAGCCGGCTCTGGTACTGCACATCCTCCCGGCGGTCCTGCTGCAGCAGATACGCGAGGCCGGCGATGGCCGAAATCGGGCTCTTCAGGTCGTGCGAGACGGCGTGCACGAAGTCGTCCTTCATCGCCTGTAAATTCTTGAGCAGCGTGATGTCCCGCAGCACCGCCGCGGCGCCGACCGTCTCGCCGTACGGCGTCACCACGGGCACTACGGTGGCCTGCGCGGTGCGGCCGTCGGCGAGCGCCAGCTCGACCGGCCGCCCGTGCGGAGACTCGAAGAGCTCACGAATCGCGGCGTCGTCGACGACCTCGGACAGCGGACGACCCAGCAGCGTCTCGGGCACGAGCCCGAGCATGGGCTGCACGGCAGGATTCGCCAGCAGCACGATGCCGTCGGGATTGACCATCAGCACCGCGTCGGCGGTGCTGCCGAGCACAGCCGCCAGCGTGCTGCGCTCGTCGGCCAGCGCCTGGTAGGCGCGCGACGTCTCGAGCGCCGCCGACAGGCCGCTGGCGATCAGCGTCGCGATGTGCTGGTCGTCCTGCGTGAACGCTGCGCAAGCGCGTCGCGCGAAGAGCAGGGCGCCGAGCATCTCGAGGCCCCGGCGGACCGGCACCACCAGCGCCGAGCCGAGCCCCGATCGCGCCAGCGTGCCCTCGAGGTCGTCCGCCCCGGCGTCGGCACGGGTGAGGTCGTCGACGACGCACGCCTGACCGCGGCGCATCGCGCGTCCGGGCACACCCTCGTCGGGCGCGAACACGCGCGGCGTCAGCGCGCTCCGGTCCGGCAGCGCGGCGAGCGAGTGCACGAGATATCCGCCTCGCTCCGAATCGGCCAGGCACACCGCCACGTAGTCGTTCGGCAGCGCGCCGCCGGCTTCGTCCGCCAGCGTCTGAAAGAGATGCGTCGGCACCGGCGAGCCCGACATGGCCACCAGCAGCTCGCCCAGACGCGTGAGCCGGTCGGCGAGACTCACGTGCGCTCTGCCTGCGCGCCGCAGTGCTCGCTCACCAGCGCAGTCAGTTGGGCCCCGTCGGGCACGGGGTCGATCGGACCCACGATCGAGATGTAACGGATGACGCCCTCGCGGTCCACGAGGAAGACGCCTTGCTCGATCGCCGTCATCGCGTGGTGATGCAGGCGCCGCACGAAATTGCGATTCACGACGTCGAGCCACGCCCCGCGCGTCCACGTGCCGCCGTCGCCCTGCGCCAGCGCTCGCGAGAAGCTCACCACCGCGGTGCGGCTCGCGTCGAGCGCGCCCCGGTCGCCGAGTCCGTAGATCGCGTAGAGACGCTTGTCGGGATCGCAAACGAACGGAAAGGGCGCCGCCGAGCCGGCGAAGAAGTTGCGCGCGGCCTCGAGCAGGTTGGGCGCGATCTGAATGACCTCGGTGCCAGTGCCGGCCAGCGCTTCGTAGCCCGCGCGGATCCCGTCCATATACATCAGACAGAACGGGCAGGTGAAGCCGCGCGAGAACCACACGATCACGTTGAGCTGGCCGCGATAGGCGGCCAGGTCGATCACGGCGCCCTGAATGGACGGCAGCGCGAACTGCGGCGCGCGCTCGCCCACCCCGAGACGCGGCGCCGTTGCCCGCATCGTTCCACTCTACAACGGCGCCAGCGCTTTCAGGAACGCGCGGCTCTCCTCTGCCCGGGCGCTCTCATCGGTCTCGAGGCTCATGAAATTCAGCACGGGCACGGTCACCCCGTTGGCGATGTACCGGCGGAGCGTCTCGCGGCACTGCTCGGGCGTCCCGAGCACCGCCAGGTCGTCGATGACGCGCTCAGGCACGGCGGCCAGCGCAGCCCGGCGGTCGCCCGCGTCCCACTTGGCGTTCATGTCGGCGAGTACATCGCCGCGGCCGAGCCACTGGTGAAACCGGCGATAGACGGGCACGTTGAGATAGGCGGTCACCGCGCGCCGGAACTGCTCACGCGCGTGCGCCGACGTCGTCGGACACACGCTGATGCGACATACGATCGGATAGGTCTCCGGATCCTTGCCGGCGCGGCGCGCCTCGTCGCGGACGACGGCGGCGACCTGCTTGACGTCGTCGCCGGAAAGCCAGTTGGTGATCACACCGTCCGAGATCCTGACGGCCTGGCGCACCATGCGCTCCTGCAGCGCTGCGACGTAGATCGGCACGCGCGAGGGTGCCGGGCGGCCGAGCTTGAAGCCCGACACACGCAGCGTCTCGCCCTGCACGGCCATCGCCTCGCCGTCGAGCGCCTGGCGTACCGCCCTGACCACCTCGGTCACGCGCGTGAGCGGACGCTCGAAGCGTCCACCATTCCACCGCTCGACGGTGACGTTGCTGCCGGAGCCGATGCCGAGCACGAAGCGGCCCGGCGCGGCCTCGCCCATGGCTGCGGCGCCGACCGCGATGATGCCGGGGCCGCGCGTGAAGGCGCCGACGATCGCCGTGCCGAGCGTGGCGCGTTTCGTCCACGCCGCGCCGAGCGCGAGCACGATCCACGGATCGACGTCAGACTCGGCGGACCAGAAATCGGTGTAGCCGAGCGCCTCCGCCTCACGAAAGACCGGCTCGTGGTCCGCGAGCGGAATGCCGCTGAGTGGAACCGTGAGTCCCCAACGAGGTGTCACGGCCGCGAGCATACCGGGAACGCAGACCTCCGGGAAGCCGTTGCATCGACAGGAGTGCAGTTCTAACTAACGTTCGTGAAGAAATGTTTGCTATGGTGATCAATAGGAGATGGCGACGATGATCATCATCGCCATGATTCATTGACGGAGCCCGTCAGGGATACACCCTCCGTCGCTCGGCCGTACTGTCCCGCCTGCGAGCCCGATACTGATCCGAGTCTGGAGATTCTCGACGTGCGCTGGTGCTCTGCGCACACGCCAGCCTCGAGCGGCCTCGACGACGAGGTCGTCGCGATGGAAAGCTATCCAGCCGGCAGCGGTGAGGCCGGCGGCGAAGACAATCGCCGCTGGTGCGCCCTGTTCCATCGCCAGGCGAGACCGACCACGGTGGTGCGACGCATGGCCCCTGCGCTTCGTCCGACCCGAGCGCGCGCCTAGTCCGAGGCGCGCGCTTCGGCGCGCGGCTCGCGAAATCGGCCGCTCCGCACGGTGAGGAGAGGACTCCCTTCAATCACGTCAGCTCGTTCGACGCGAAGCCGCGGCGCAGCGTGTTCTCGGTGACGACGCGCGTCTCGACGAACTGCAGCAGGTAATCCGGCCCGCCCGCCTGCCAGCCGATTCCCGAAAGCTGCCGGCCGCCGAACGGTTGGCGGCCCACACGCGCGCCAGTGGTGGCGCGGTTGATATAGAGGTTGCCCACGCGAAACGCTTCCCGCGCGCGAGCCAGTCGGACCGGGCTCCGGGAGAAGACGCCGCCCGTCAGCGCATAGTCCAGGTCGGTCGCGATCTCGAGCGCCTCGTCGAAGGTGGCGGCCGGCAGACACGACAGCACGGGGCCGAAGATCTCCTCGCGGGCGAGTGCACAGCTTACGGGCACGTCGGCGAAAATCGCCGGCGCCACATAGAAGCCGCCGAGCGCGTCGAGTGCCGGATCGAGCTCGCGCAGCAACACGGGCCGCGCCAGCCGCTTGCCGAGGTCGACGTACGACAGGATCCGTTCGCGCGACGCCTCGTCGATCACGGGCCCGACGATGGTTCCCGGCGCGTCAGCCGGTCCCATCGGAACCGTCCGTGCCGCCTCGGCGAGGCGGTCGACGAGCCGCGAGTAGACGCGGCCGACGCCGATGACGCGTGAGCACGCCGAGCACTTCTGGCCGGCGTAGCCGAAGGCCGAGGCAAGAATGCCCTGCACGGCCTCGTCGAGGTCCGCGTCGTCGTCGACGATAATCGCGTTCTTGCCGCCCATCTCCGCCACCACACGCTTGAGCATGCGCGTCCCCGGCGCCGCCGCCGCCGTTGCGTAGATCCGCGTGCCGATTTCCTGCGAGCCGGTGAACGCGATGAGAGCGACATCCGGGTGTCGCACCAGCCGGTCGCCGGCGACCTCGCCGCGGCCGGGCGCGTAGTTCACGACGCCCGGGGGCACGCCGGCAGCCTCGAAGACGTCCATGAGCCGCGCCGCGATCATCGGCGTCTGCTCCGCCGGTTTCATGACCACCGTGTTGCCCGTGGCAAGGGCCGCCGACGTCATCCCCGTCAGAATCGCGAGCGGGAAATTCCACGGCGCGATGACGCCGACGACGCCGCGCGGCCCTCGGGAGTAATGGTTGACCTCGCCGCGGCGCCGTCCGAGGGTGAGCGGCCGCTGCAGCTCACGCGCGCGGGCGCGGTAGTATTCGACGAAGTCGATGGCCTCGGCGACGTCGCCGTCGGCTTCGGCCCACGGCTTGCCCGCCTCGTACACGATCCACGCGGTCAGCTCGTGACGCCGCTCGCGCAGTCCCGCGGCCACGCGTCCGAGGATCTCGGCGCGTCCGTCGGCGCCGGCGTCACGCCACGCGGGGAACGCGCGCACCGCGGCTGCGACCGCCTGATCGATCTCCGCCGCGCCGGCGGCGGCCACACGTCCGACGATCTCCGCGACGCGCGACGGGTTGATGGACACGATGCGCTCGGCCGTCTCCACACGCCGGCCGCCGATCACGAGCGGCTGCTCGCTGCCCAGGCGCTCCCGCACGGCCGCCAGCGCGGCGACGACGGCGTCTCGCGCCTCGGCGCGGCTGAAGTCAGCGTGCGGCTCGTTCTCGAAATCTTGCCGCACCGCGACCGGCGGCGTGCGCGGCGCGGTCTCCGGATTGGCGAGCAGCGCGGCCGGCGACTCGCCTTCCGCGAACCCGCGCCGGAGAAACGACTCGTTCGACGTGTTCTCCAGCAGCCGGCGCACGAGATACGCCATGCCGGGAATCAGCTCGCCGAACGGCATGTAGATGCGGACGCGCTCGCCGCGCTCGGTGAGCGCGC
Organism: Candidatus Rokuibacteriota bacterium; assembly: GCA_036802765.1. Lineage (GTDB taxonomy): Bacteria > Methylomirabilota > Methylomirabilia > Rokubacteriales > CSP1-6 > AR12. Next base: position 5,514 of record DAIRVP010000108.1, on the reverse strand, counting down.
GCACGAGCGGCTGGGCCATGCCGTAGAGCGCCTGGAACTCGACCGCCGACTGGGGCAGCCCACGCGCCTCGCGCGCCGCCAGCGCATGCGCGATCGAGCGGATGTTGTGGCTGCCGACGGCGAGGTCGACGCTGTCGCCGTGCTCGAGCAGCAGGCTCGTCAGACGCTCGAACGACGCGTCCGTGTCCGGCTTCGTTTGAAAGACCGGCACGGGCCAATTCTCGAGCTCGGCGTGCGCCGTCTCGTAATCCCAATAGGCGCCCTTCACCAGGCGCACGCTGACCGGCGTCCCGCGGCGGCGCGCCCACGCGATGAGCCGTCGGGCGTCGGACTCCGCGTGCCTCAGATAAGCCTGCACGACGATCCCGAGATTGCGCTCGCGCCGAAACTCCGCCTCGTCGGCCAGCTCCATGAAGATCTGCAGCGTGAGCTCGTGCAGGCGGCGGTCTTCCATGTCGATGTGGATGTGCGCGCCGGCGGCCTGCGCCGCGCGCAGGATCGGCCGCAGCCGTCGCTTCACGGCCGACGCTGACCCCTCCGGATCCGCGGGCTCGAGCCAGGGATGGAGCGCGGAGACCTTCACCGACACGTTCACGCGCGGCAGGGGACCCCACGACGCCGCGTCGAGCCGCGGCGCCGCGGGCCAGTGCGGCGCCTCGCGGCCGAGCGTGTCGACCAGCTCGAGGTAGCGTGCTTCGTAGGCGTCCGCCTCCGCGTCGCTGAGGCACGCCTCGCCGAGGACGTCGAGGGTGAATGCCTGACCGGCGCGCCGAGCGTCGAGCGCCGCGCGCCGCGCCTCCGCCGGTGTGCTTCCGGCGACGAAGCGCCGCGCCAGACGGCGGACCGTCTCGCGCAGCATCACGCCGACGACCGCGTCGCCGAGGCGGCCGGCCACACGCGCGATGCCGAGCGCCGTCTGCAGCAGGGCGGCGTACGGCGCGTCCCGCCCCTCGAAATACTCACGCAGGTGACGGACCAGGTCCCGGTCGGTATCGAGCGCCGGCAGCACGTCGACGAAGCGGAACAACTGGAGCTTGGCGTCCTCGTGAGCCAGCGACCACGCGAACAGCGCGGCCGTCCAGCGGTCCGCCGAGTAGAACGCCTGCCGATCGCGGGCGACGCGCTCGAACAGCTCGCGGCCGATCTGCTGCACGCGCGCCTCGTCGGGCCGGACGCTCATGGACACCTCACTTTCACCTTAACGCACGTGTGAACGCACGTGAAAACCCTACCGCGACCGATGCCGAGGAGGACTCGTCGGCACCCCCGTTGCTCGTGAGATGCATGGGTCCGTATGTGGGAAAGGGAGGGCGGAATGGAGCGGGGATTTATCGAGCGTGCCGGTGACGAGGTCCGCTCGTGGTTCGGCGACGAGGAGGCGCAGCGCCGGCGCGCGCGTGACGAACGTGACGAGCCACGCGGCTACGTGGAAGGCCGCGGACGCGGCGGCCAGTGGCAATATCGCGATCTCGGCTATCGCGAGCCGCAATGGACGAGTCCGCCGCAGCGATACGTCGGCACCTCGTGGACTCGGGAGGCGGGCTACGGCCGCGAGGGGTGAAGTGACGTAGGGAGGACGCCCCGGGCGCTCCGCCCGGGGCGTCGCTCACTCACACCTCTTCAAGATCCTCGTCGTCCGGGTCGTCCTCGTCGAGATCCTCGTCATCCAGATCGACATCGTCGTCGTCGACCTCTTCGACACGATCGACGTCGGTGTCGAGCCGACCGGGCCGGTCGTCCGGAATGCGCTCCGCGTCCGGATGCTGCTGCTCACGCGGATCTTTCGCCATGGCGCCCTCCTTGATACGAACGTCGCGGGACGTAACGCAAGAGCCGCGCCAGTGAGAGGGCGCCTACGGCTCGAACGCGGGCGAGAGGTCGGCGCCCGGTTTTTCCAGTGCGGGGTCGAACAGTGTGTACGGGTTGACGTTTCCGAGCGCGGCGGACACCGACTCCGCGACGCCGGGATGCCGCGCCTGCAGCATCGACAAAAATTCGCGAATCTCGCCTCGGACGCTGGCCTTGTCCGAGCACACGCAACCGACGGTGGCCAGCCCGCGCGCCCGGGCATACGCGGCGGTGAGCTGTTCGCTCACGAACACCAGCGGGCGTACGAGCCGGAGCGTACCCTTGCGCGAGGCGGCCACCGGGGGCAGCGAGGCGATGCGCCCGTTGAAGAGAATGTTACGCAGCAACGACTCCGCGCAGTCGTCGGCCGTATGGCCGAGCGCCAGCGTCGTGCAGCCGAGCTCGGCGGCCGCACGATAGAGCGCGCGCCGACGATGACGGCTGCACACATCGCAGCCGTGTGCGATCCCGTCCTTCACGAGCGCCAGCGTGGCGGGCTCGTCGCGGATGACCCAGTCGACGCCGAGACGGGCGATCTGGGCGCGCAGCGCGCCGATGTCGCTCTTGAACTTTCCCTGCTCGATGGTGACCGCGACGACGTCGTAGCCGAACGGCGCGCGCGTGCGATACGCCAGGAGCGCGTCGAGCAGGCAGAGACTGTCCTTGCCGCCCGACACACCCACCGCCACGCGGTCGCCGGGACGCAGCATCGCGAAGCGCCCCATCGCGCGTCCGATCAGCTCGAGCACGCGGTCGGGCGCCTCCATCATTTCTTGTACTTCTCGGGGGCCTTGAGCTGCATGAAGAACGGCGGACGCGGCATGCGACCCACGCGCACCTCGACGAGGGCCGGGCGATTGAGCGCCAGCGCGCGGCGGACCGCATCGCCGACCTCGCTCGGCTTCTCCACGCGAATGCCGGCCACGCCGTAGGCCTCTGCGAGCGTCATGAAGTCCGGATTGCGGAAATCCGCCTCCCATGTACCGCCCCAGGCCTCGTCGAGATCGCGGGCGACGTTGCCGTAGGCGTTGTCGTTGAAGACGACCGCGACGACGTTGATGCCGTACTTCACGGCCGTGGACATCTCCTGCGCGTTGTACATGAAGCCGCCGTCGCCGCAGATCGCCACGACCGCACGGTCCGGCTGGGCGACTTTCGCACCGAGCGCCGTGGGGTATTCGAAGCCCAGATTTCCCGAGTACGAGGAGTTGATGTACGTGCGCGGGCGGAACACCGGCCAGAAGGGCCGCGAGTAGTAACCGATCTGCGTCATTCCCGCGATCACGATCGCATCCTCGGGCGTTCCCGCGCGCAGCGACTTCAGAATCGGCGCGTTCGGCTCGGTCGTGTCGAGCGCCGCCATCTCCGCGCGCAGCGCCTCACGCTCGGCCTTGCGCGACAGCCGCGGCGCCAGCGCGCGCAGCCGGTCGAGCAGGCGCTCGAGCGTCAGCCGCGCATCGCCCACCAGGCCGAACGTCAGCCCGTGGCTGCGGCCGATCTCATCGCCATCCACGTCGATCTGAATCACCTGCTGCGTCGGCTGGAACGCGGCGAGCTGAAGCCGAGAGCCGACGGCGAGGATGAGGTCCGCCGCGTCGAGCCAGCGCCGCAGCGGATTCTTGGGCCACAGTCCGGCGCCGAGCGAGAGGTCGTTGGCGTCGCTCACCACGCCCTTGCCCTCGGCGGTCGTCGCGATGCCAGCTTGCAAATGCTCGGCGACGGCGACCAACGCTTCGTGCGCCTCGCTCGTCACCGCGCCACCGCCGGCGTAGATGACCGGACGCTGGGCGGCGAGCAGCATTTCGGCCGCGCGCACGATCAGCGCCTCGGGGGCGGCCACGCGGTCGCCTTCGGCGGGCGGCAGCAGCGTCGCGTCGCCTTCCTCTTCCAGGACGTCCGGAGGGAACTCCAGATGCACGGGTCGCGGCCGCCCGCTCTTGAGCTGGCGCACGGCCGCGCGCACCGCGCCCGGCACGTCGGCGACCTCCAGCACGCGGCGGCGCCACTTCGTGACCGGCTTGATCGCCTCCATCTGGTCGTTGACCTCATGCAGGACGCCGACGTCGCGGCCGATATAGCGCTTCGGAACCTGACCGCACAGCATGAGCACGGGCGACGAGGCCGAGTATGCGGTGGAGAGGCCGGCGGCGGCGTTCAGGAGGCCCGGGCCCGGAACGACGAGCGCCGTGCCGAAGCCGCCCTCGCCGCCAGCGCGCGCATAGCCGTCGGCCATGTACGTCGTCGCCTGCTCGTGGCGCGTGGTGATGAATCGCACGTGCTCGTCGCGCAGCCCCGCGAGCGCGCCATAGAGCTGCACGCCGGGCAGGCCGAACACGACCTTCACCCCTTCGCGAACGAGCTGCCGCGCGAGCGCTTCACCGCCGGTCATCCGTGGCATCGTCAATCTCTCCTTTTATAGGCTCGTCTCGGACGGCGGGGCCCCAGCCCCGCGACGTCCTGCGACTCGCACTACCGCGACAGCGGGTCGAGGTAGCGCTTCACGAACGTGTTCCGCGGATTGCGCTCGAGCGCGCGCTCCGCGTAATACTTCGAAACGTCGCGCCGGTCCATCTCGGCATACGCCTTCGCCAGATAGGACAGCGCCTGATCGACTGCCAGCCGCTCCCACATGTAGCCGCCCGCGAGGGCACGGCAGATCTCGAACGCCGCGCGATCCCATTCCGAGCGATCCATGTGCAGCGTTCCCAATTTCCAGTAGGCGTCCACGAACCAGAGATCGATCGTCACCGCTCGGCCCGCGTCGGTGGCCCACTCGGTGTCGAGCAGGTCGACGAGCTGGCGATACACGACGAACGCCGGCTCGCGCTCCTTGTTCCGATAGAGCGCGCGGCCATAGGCCTCCAGCACGAACGGGTTCGTCGGCTCGTTGCGATACGCCGGCTCCAGCACCGCTTTCGCGCCCGCGTAGTCGTGACTGGCGTAGAGATTCTCGGCATTCACGAGCGCGGCCTGATAGCGGTTGGAGAACACGGTGGGCAGCGGCTGGATGTCGCCGATCGGGCGCCCCGCGCCCACGACGGTGGCGGCCTCGGTGGTGGCGCCGGGGGTTCCGCCGAGATGCGCCAGCCTCACGTCACGATCGAGGATGGCGTAGAGGATCAGCGTGTGCGGCGCGCGCGTGGGCCGCTGGACGGCCGTCGGCGTGCGCGGCGCCATGGAGCAACCCGCGGCGATGACGACCGCGAGCGCGGTCGCGGCGCAGCGGCCGGAAATCACCACGGCGCGCTCAGGAATGCTTTCGCAGCTCGAGGCGGCCGATCTGGCGGCGGTGGACTTCGTCCGGCCCATCGGCGAAGCGCAGCGTGCGCGAGTGCGCCCACATGAAGGCGAGCGGAAACTCCTGGCTCACGCCCCCGCCGCCGTGCACCTGCATCGCCCAGTCGATCACCTGGCCGGTCATGTTCGGCACCGCGACCTTGATCTCCGCGATCGCCTGCTTGGCCGCCTTGTTGCCGACGGTGTCCATCATGTACGCGGCGTGCAGGACGAGCAGCCGCGCCTGGTCGATCTTGATCCGCGCCTCCGCGAGGCGCTCCAGCGTCACGTCGTGGTCGGCGATGCGCTTGCCGAAGGCCACCCGGCTCATCGAGCGCTTGCACATCAGCTCGAGCGCGCGCTCGGCCACACCGATCTGCCGCATGCAGT
>DAIRVP010000107.1:0-18458 GCA_036802765.1 Candidatus Rokuibacteriota bacterium | reverse complement strand
GTCGGCGCCGACGTGCCCCTGGCGGTCGTGGGCATGGAGACGGAAAAGGAGTTCACGCACGTGCTGCTCGACGACCAGCCGGAGCTCGACGTGGACCTCGCGCGCGAGGAACACATGCGTGTCGCGCGTCGGCTCGTTGCCGAGCACCCGGACGTCGCGGCGATCGTGCTCGAGTGCACCAACATGCCGCCGTATACCGCCGACATCCAGCGTGAGACCGGCCGGCCCGTCTTCGACATCGTCTCGCTCGTGACCATGGTCCACGACGCACTCGTCGCCGGCCAGCCGCCCAGGCGCGCCTGACGGCGTCGGCGTGGCCGACCTCGTCGCCGGCGTCGACGGCTGTCGCGCGGGCTGGGTGGTCGTGCTCACGCACAGCGCGTGCGGCAACGGCGGCGCCGCCACCGCCGAGGTGACGGTCGCGCGCGACTTCCGCGGCGTGCTCGAGTTCACGCGTGAAGCACGGGTCGTCGGAGTCGACATGCCGATCGGGCTTCTCGACGCCGCGGTGCCCGGAGGCCGCGAGTGCGATCGTCACGCCCGTCGGTTGCTGGGGCGTGTTCGGGCGTGCTCGGTGTTCAGCCCTCCGGTGCGCGCGGCGCTTATACGCCCGAGCTATCGCCGCGCGCTGTCGGCCAATCGCGCGAGCAGCGTGGCGCGACTGGGCATTTCGATCGAGTGCTTCAATCTGTTTCCCCGACTGCGCGAGGTCGACGAGGCGCTGACCGCCGACCTCACGCTGGCGGAGCGCGTCACCGAGATCCACCCTGAGCTGTCCTTTCGGGCGCTCGCCCGCTCCACGATGGGGCTGGGCGAACCCAAGCGCTCGCGACGCGGACTGTCGCGACGCGTCGCGCTGTTGCGTACCGTGTTCCCGCGTGTCACGCGCGTTGTGAAGCAGCGTATGGCCGGCGTCGCCCCCGACGACGTCCTCGATGCGCACGCCGTCGCGTGGAGCGCGGCGCGTGTGGCACGCGACAGCGCCGTTTGCCTGCCGAGGAAGCCGGCGCCGCGCGACGCCCGCGGGCTGCCGATGGCCATCTGGTTCTGAACCCTCACTGCTGGAGGATGACGATGCCGATCACGAGCCGTTACCTGTTCACCGCGTCGATGGATGTCGAGCCCGCGAAGGAGGCGCTTTTCAACGAGGTCTACGACCGTGAGCACGTGCCGACGATTCTGAAGGTGCCGGGCGTCGTCTCGGCCCTACGGTTCAAGCGCCGCCCGCTGGAGATGATCATCGGCGGCGAGCGCAAGCGCATCGTCATCGAAGGCGAGCCGACCTACACGGCGCTCTACGAGCTCGAGAACCCCTCGGTGCTCGTGAGCCCGGAGTTTGCCAAGGCGGTCGAGCTCGGGCGGTGGCCGGGCGAGGTGCGGCCGTTCACGAAGAACCGCAAGCACTTCATGTGGGAGCGGATCTAGCGGCGCGCGGCGAGTCGCTCGATGAGCGCACGATCCGCCGGAGGAAACTCGTACCGGCCGAGGTCTCCGGGCTCGACCCACGCCATCGCCTGGCCCTCGCGCGGCTCGACGGCGCCCGACTCCACGCGACAGTCATAGAAGTGCAGCACGACGGTGCGGTCGGGATATTCCCACCGCACCGTCTCCACCAGCTTGCCGACAGCGAAGGTCGCTCCGAGCTCTTCGCGCAGCTCGCGGCGAAGGGCGACGTCCGGCGACTCGCCGAGCTCGAGCTTACCGCCGGGAAACTCCCACAGCCCTGCGAGGTGGCTGCCCTGGAGGCGCTGCGTGATCAGGTAGCGTCCGACGGAGTCGCGGATGAGCGCGGCCGCGACCTCGATGACCAGCGGCACGACGCTACGACCGGGCTCCGCGCGCCGTGCCGAGCGCCGGGAACGTCGCGCAGAAGCGCCGCATGGGACACGGCGCGCAGTGGGGACGCCGCGGCGTGCACCACGTCGCGCCGAAATCCATGAGCGCCTGGTTGAAGTCGTATCCGCGCCCTCGCGGCACGAGGGCCTGCGCCAGCGCCCACAGCCGTGTCTCGCCGCGCAACCGCTTGAGCCGGCGAGGCCCGAGGAACACGCGGCCGAGCACCCGGCGTACGTTCGTATCGAGCACGGCTGCATCCCGACCGAACGCGAACGACAGCATCGCGCCGGCGGTATACCGCCCGATGCCGGGCAGCGCGCGGAGCGCGTCGCCATCGTCGGGGAGGCGACCGCCGTAGCGCGCCACGGTTTCACGCGCGATCGCGTGCAGGCGCACCGGGCGTACGTTGTAGCCGAGCGGGTACCAGAGACGACGGACGTCGTCGACGTCGGCGGCGGCGAGCGCGCGCAGCGTCGGATACGTTTTGAGGAATTGGCGGTACTTCGGAATCACCCGCTCGACCTGCGTCTGCTGCAGCATGATCTCGGACACGAGCACGCGGTAGGGAACGCGCGTGCGACGCCAGGGCAGGTCACGGCCGTGGCGCGCGTACCACGCAAGCAAGCGACGCTGGAAGGCGCGCACGGAGGACTGCGGCGGCGACACGGCGCGCAGTCTAGCATGCGGCGGGTACAATAGACGCCGTGTCCTCGCACGACGAGAGCCTTGCCGACTACAGAGCCGCGCGTGACGCCGTCGGCGTCGTTGATCGCTCGGACCTCGGCGTGGTCGACGTCGGCGGCCGCGACCGCGCGAAGTTCCTGCACGCGCTCCTGAGCAACGACATCGCGTCGCTCGCCCCTGGCCAGGGCTGTGCCGCAGCGCTGCTCGACGTACACGGCAAGCCGCAAGTCCTGCCCGTCGTGTGGGCGCTCGACGATCGTCTGCTGCTACTGACGCCGCCGGCGATGGGTGAGTCGACCGTGGCCGCGCTCGATCACTATCTCTTTGCCGAGAAGGTCGTGCTCGCCGACGCGACGGGCGAGCGCGCGCTGCTGATGCTCGTCGGTCCCGCGGCCGACGAGACGGTCAAGCGCCTCACCGGTGTCGTGCCTCCCGACGCCGCGTGGTCGCACGTGGCGGGCTCGCTCGACGGCATCGAGGCGCGCGTCGTTCGCGGCGGCGAGCTCGACGAGCGCGAAGTGTGGCTGGCCGTGCCGTCGGCGGACCGGACGCGCGCATGGAACGCCGTCGTTGCGGCGGGCGCGCGACCGCTCGGCGCCGCCGCCCTCGAGTCAGTGCGAATCGAAGCGGGCACGCCGCGCTGGGGCACGGACGTCGACGCTACGGTGCTTCTGCCGGAGATCCCGTTCGAGCGCCTCGTCTCGCACACGAAAGGCTGCTATCCGGGGCAAGAAGTGGTTGTCCGCATCCGCGATCGCGGTCACGTCAACCGTCATCTTCGCGGCCTGCTGCTCGAGGGAGACGCCATACCGCCGCACGGCGCCGAAGTCCTTGCCGACGGCGCCGTCGTCGGGCAGGTGACGAGCGCGACGCGCTCGCTCGGACTGCAGCGTCCCATCGCGCTGGCGTTCGTCAAACGCCAGCACGCGCCCGGCGCGCGGGTGAGCGTGCGCGCCGGCGACGCCACTGCGCCCGCGACGGTCAGCGACCTGCCGTTCGCGCGTTGAGAACCCCGTGAGCGACAATCGCCTGGCCCGCGAGACGAGCCCGTACCTGCTCCAGCACGCTCACAATCCCGTCGACTGGTATCCGTGGGGCGACGAGGCGTTCGCGCGCGCGCGCGCCGAAGACAAGCCGATCTTGCTGTCCGTTGGCTACTCCGCCTGCCACTGGTGTCACGTCATGGAGCGCGAGTCGTTCGAGGACACTGAGATCGCCGCGGTGATGAACCGGCACTTCGTCAACGTGAAAGTCGACCGCGAGGAGCGGCCCGACGTCGATCATATTTACATGCAGGCCGTGCAGTCCATGACGGGGCAGGGCGGCTGGCCGATGACCGTCTTTCTCACGCCCGACGGCACGCCGTTCTATGGCGGCACGTATTTTCCGCCGGTCGACCGCCACGGTCTGCCCGGCTTTCCCCGATTGCTCCAGGCGTTGGCCGATGCCTGGGCGAATCGGCGCAACGACGTGCTCGATAACGGGCGGCAGCTCGCCGCCGCGCTCGGACAGGAGTCACGGCTACGCGCGGCCGGCACGGTGCTGAGCGACGAGATCCTCTTCTCGGCATTTCAAGGCGTCTCGGCCCAGTTCGACGAGGAGCATGGCGGACTCGGCGGCGCCCCGAAATTCCCGCAGCCGATGATCTGGGAGTTCGTCCTCCGCTTTACGCGCCGCAGCGGCAATCCGTATGCGCAGCGGATGGTGCACACGACGCTCGTGAAGATGGCGCGCGGCGGAATCTACGACCAGCTCGGCGGTGGCTTCGCCCGCTACTCGGTCGACCGCCTGTGGCTCGTGCCGCATTTCGAGAAGATGCTCTACGACAACGCGCAGCTCGCCTCGCTGTACCTGCATGCCTGGCAGGCGTTCGGCGACCCCGAGTGCCGGCGTGTGTGCGAAGAGACTCTCGACTACGTCTTGCGTGAGATGACGGATCCGGCCGGTGGTTTTTACTCCGCGCAGGACGCGGACTCCGAGGGGCACGAGGGCAAGTTCTTCGTCTGGACGCCCGACGAAATCCGCCAGGTGCTGGGCCCCGACGCCGATGCGGCGATGGCGTACTGGGGCGTTGACCGCGGCCCGAATTTCGAAGGAAAGAGCATTCTCTGGCTGCCCGGACAGCCGGATCCCGAACGCGCGGCGCCGTGGCGGCACAAGCTGTTCGAGGCGCGCGAGCGGCGGGTGAAGCCCGGGCGCGACGACAAGGTGCTGGCGGCCTGGAACGGTCTCATGGCGCGCGCGTTCGCGGAGGCGGGACGCGCGCTCGGCCGGGCGGACTACGTCGACGCGGCTCGCCGCAACGCCGAATTCGTGCTCGGCAGCATGCGCTCCGGTGGACGGCTGCTCCGGACGTGGAAGGCCGGCGTCGCCAAGCTGAAGGGCTACCTCGAAGATCACGCAATGGTGGCGGCCGCACTGATCGAGCTGTATGCGGCGACGTTCGACCGTCTCTGGCTCGACGAGGCGCGAGGTCTCGCTGATGAGATGCTGCGTCTCTTCTGGGACGACGGCATCGGAGGCTTCTTCGACACCGGCAGCGATCACGAGCGTCTCATCGTGAGGCCGCGAAACCTCTACGACAACGCAGTGCCCTGCGGATCGTCCGTGGCCGTCGAGGTGCTCTTGCGGCTGGCCGCACTCACCGGCGACGAGCGCTGTGAGCGGCATGCGCTGTCGGCCCTGCGGCCGATGGCCGATCTGCTCGGTCGTCACCCGACCGCGTTCGGTCGTTTCCTCTGCGCGCTCGATTTCCACGTCGGTCCGCGCGTCGAGGTCGCCTTCGTGGCGCCGCGTCACATCGAAGAAACGACGGAGCTGGCGGCCGACGTCTTCACACGGTTCCTTCCGAATCTCGTCGTCGCGGGAGTCGTCGATGGGCATCGCGAGACGGCGACCGGCGTGCCGCTGCTCGAAGGCCGCGTCGCGATCGACGGCAGGCCGACGGCGTACGTCTGTCGCAACTATGTGTGCGAGCTGCCGGTGACCGACCGCACTGCCCTCGGCAAACAACTCGACGGTCTAGGGAGCACCTGATGAGCCTCACGCGCCGTGCGCTGCTGGCAACGATTGCCCTGGGGCTGGTCCCGAGCCGGAGCGCCGCCCAGCTCGACCAGCTTCTCAAGCAGCTGCCGCAAGTACCCGGTGGAACTGGCGGATCCTCGGGACCCGATTCGCTTGGAGACGTGAAGATCGGAGAGGGGCTGAAGCAGGCGCTGCAGGTTGGAACCGAGAACGCCGTGAAGCTGACCGGAAAGACCGACGGCTACTTCAAGAATCAGGCGATCAAGATCCTCATGCCCGAGAAGCTCAAGACGTTCGAGAGCGGGCTGCGTACGGTTGGTTACGGCAAGCAGGTCGACGATTTCGTTTTGCGCATGAACCGCGCGGCGGAGGCCGCGGCCCCGTCGGCCAAGAGCATCTTCTGGGACGCGATCGGGGCGATGACCATCAACGACGCGAAGGGGATCCTCAAAGGACCGGATACCGCGGCCACCGACTATTTCAAATCGAAGACGACGGGGCAGCTGACCACGGCATTCTCGCCGGTCGTGCATCGCACGATGACCGAGGTCGGCGCGACTAAACAATACGAGGACCTCTTCGGGCGCGCCCAGCAGATTCCGTTCCTCAACCTCGAGGCGTTCGATCTCGACCACTACGTCGTCGGCAAGGCGCTGGACGGATTGTTCCACGTAGTCGGCGACGAAGAAAAAAAGATTCGTACGAATCCCGCCGCGCGTGTCACCGATCTCCTGCGCGAAGTGTTCGGCCAGCGCTAGCGCACCGCGATCCGTCGGCCACTGACCATTCCCGTCACGGCGGGACAGATTGGCCGGCTAGTCCTTGACCGGTGAGCGACCGGTCGCCTCGCTAACCCATTGATCCGCTGGCCGTAATGACCGTGGCATCCGCTCTGCACTTCCCATCGCTGCCGACGCGGACACTATCCGCGCGCTGGAACGGCTCTGTGACGCCGTCATTCGCGTGCGCCTCGAGGCGCCGCGGAGGCTGCAATGAACCGTTGCGCTGGAGTTGTCGTCGCGGTCGCGTTGGTGGTGCTCGCGCTCGTTCCGTTCGCCGCCCAGCCGTCGCGGGCCGGTGAGCGTGGCGACGACTCTTCCATCGTTGTCGTGTCACCGAAAGTTCGCAAGAAGATCGCGGACGAAGGACGCGCGCGCATTCTGGTGCAGTTCCGGCTTCCCCGCGGTCACGTTCCAGAGGGCCAGCTTTCCCGCGCCGCCGCCGCCGCCCAGCGCGGGGACATCGCCAAGACCCGCGGATATGTGCTGGCGAAGCTGAAGAAGTACAACTACCGGATCGTGCATCAGTACACCTACGTTCCGCTCCTCGCGCTCGAAGTCGACGCCTCCGCGCTCGCCGACCTCGAGGGCTCGCCCATGTGGGTCGACCGCGTGTTCGAGGACTCGCTGAAGAGGCCGCTGCTGCCGCAGAGTGTGCCGCTCATCGGCGCCGACGTGGCGTGGGGACGCGGATTCGATGGCAGCGGCACCGTCGTGGCGATTCTCGACACGGGCGTGGACCACACGCATCCATTCCTGATCGGTAAGATCGTCGAAGAGGCGTGCTACTCGAGCACGGTCGCCGGCCACAGCACGAGCTTCTGCCCCAACGGCGCCGACGAGCAGGTCGGACCCGGCGCGGCGGTGCCGTGCCCGCTGGACGCGCAGGGCTGTTTCCACGGCACGCACGTGGCCGGCATCGCGACCGGTAACGGTGCGACCGCCGGCGTGACGTTCAACGGCGTCGCCCCGGGTGCCTCGATCATGGCCGTCCAGGTGTTCGCACAATTTAACTCCATCGCGGACTGCGGCCTGTTCAACACACCGTGCGTGGGCGGGTATACGTCCGACCTCATCGCCGGCCTGGAGCGCGTCTACGCGGTGAAGGACATCCACAACATCGCCTCTGTCAACATGAGCCTCGGCGGCGGGTCGTTCACCGCGCCGTGCGACGGCGAGCCGGAGAAGCCGATCATCGACATGCTGCGTTCCGTCGGGATCGCCACCGTCGTCGCCGCCGGTAACGACGGCACGCCGACCGCGCTGGCGTCGCCGGCGTGTATCTCCTCGGCGGTCAGCGTCGGCTCGACGACGAAGGCCGACGCGGTGTCGTCATTCTCGGACGCCGCGCCCTTCATGTCGCTGTGGGCGCCTGGCGAGTCGATCCTGTCTTCGGTCACGGGCGGAGGCTTCGCTGTCGAGAGCGGAACGTCGATGGCCGCGCCGCACGTGACGGGCTCGTGGGCGATCCTGAAACAGGCCGCGCCCAGCGCGACGGTCGACGATGTGCTGAACGCGCTGCAGACGACCGGCATTCCGATCACCGACCTGCGTAGCGGCACGCCCGTGACCCGTCCGCGGATCCGGGTGGATCGCGCGCTGAACCAGCTCGTGCCGCCGGTGGTGACGGTGACGGCGATCTCGCCGAGCAGCGGCAAGGTCGGCTTTACGGTCCCCGTGACCATCACCGGAACCGGATTCGTGAGTGGCGCGACGGTGAGCGCGGGTTCCGGCGTCGCGGTGACCAACGTGGCCGTCGTCTCGTCGACGCAGTTGACGGCGAACTTCGCCATCGATCCGAACGCGACGCTCGGGGCGCGCAACGTGAGAGTCACGCTCCCGACCGGCGCCATCGCGACGCTAAGCCAGGGCTTCACAGTCAACCCGGCCGTCACGATCTCGCTCGTCTACAACGGCAAGCTGCGCGACCGAGTCGGCGGCGGCGATACCGCTCGCGCTCCCGACGGAGCCGCGGACGGCACGTTCACGCTGACGCTCAGCGCGACCGGCGGCCGGACGATCACGGCGCTCCGGCTACAGAACGGCATCGGCGGCGTGTGGGACACGACGGCGCCGAACGCGTCGTGGCTCCTCGGCGTGGCGACGTCGCTCGATGGATCATTGCTGAACGACGCCGTCACCATGGCCGTGAACGCGACGGTGGCCGACAACGGCAGCCTCGTCTTGTTCGCGTCCGACTACGGCAACGGGATCGGCTTCGGCGCCGGCCAGCCGATGACCGTGATCGCGACCTTGTCCGACGGCAAGTCGGTACAGGCGACGACGACCATCACCGCCACGACACCGACGGTGACGGCGGTGACGCCGAATCAGGGCAATTCGGGCACGGCGGTGTCGGTGACGATCAACGGCAGCGCGTTCGCCAGCGGCGCGACCGTCAGCACCGGCGCGGGCATCACGGTGACCAACGTGACGTTCGTGTCCTCGACGCAGCTGACCGCAACCTTCACGATCGCGAGCGACGCCACGGCCGGCACGCGTGACGTGACGGTGACGAACCCCAGCGGCGCCGGCTCCACGCTCGCCAAGGCGTTCACGGTCAATACGCCACAGACGGCGAAGCTGTCGCTCGTCTACAACGGCAAGCTGCGCGACAGGGTTGGCCAGGGTGATACCGCCCTCGGCGGTGACGGCGCGGCCGACGGCACGATGACGCTGACGCTGAGCGCGGTCGGTGGGAAGACGATCACCGCGCTGCAGCTCTCGAACGGCATCAACGGATCGTGGGACACGACGGCGCCGAACGCGCCCTGGGTGCTCGGTGTGGCGTCGTCCCTCGACGGTGCGCTGCTGAACAATCCGTCGACGATGGCGATCAACACCACGCTGCCGGATGGCGGCAGCGTGAGGCTGTTTGCTTCCGACTACAACGGCGGCCAGGGGTTCGCCGCAGGCCTCACCCTGACGGTGACGGCGACCTTCTCTGACGGGACGTCGGCGCAGGCGACGGCACTGACGACCGCCGCGGTCGTCGTGAGCGCGGTGACGCCGAAGCAGGGCACCCCAGGCGCGGCGGTGCCGGTGACGATCGACGGCGGTGGCTTCGTCAGCGGCGCGACGGTGAGCGCGGGGGCGGGCATCACCGTGAGCAACGTCGCCTTCGTGTCCGCGTCGCGACTGACCGCGACGTTTGCCATCGACAGCGCGGCGGCTCTGGGACCGCGTGATGTCGCGGTCACTAACCCCAGCGGCAACGGTGCGTCGCTGGCGAGCGGTTTCACGGTGGTTTCGCCGGTGACGCTGGCACTCGTCTACAACGGCAAGCTGCGCGACCGCGTGGGCGCCGGCGACACCGCGCTCGGCGGTGATGGTCTGTCCGACGCGACGATGACGCTCACCCTCAGCGGCGCCGGTGGCCGCACGGTGACTGCGCTGCAGCTCTCCAACGGAATCGGCGGTACGTGGGATACGACGGCGCCGAATGCGCCGTGGGTGCTCGGCGTGGCGTCTTCGCTGGACGGCGCGCTGCTCAACAACGCGACCACGATGGCCGTGAATACCTTCATGGCCGACGGTGGCAGCCTCGCGCTGTTCGCCTCCGACTACAACAATGGTCAGGGCTTCGCACTCGGCACGGTGCTGACGCTCACCGTGACGTTCTCGGATGGAACCTCCGCGCAGGCGACGACCACGGTAACGACGGTGGGTGTCACGGTCACCGCGGTCACTCCGAACCAGGGCACCAAGGGCTCCACGGTGGCCGTGACGATCGATGGTAGCGGATTCGTGAACGGCGCCGGCGTCAGCGCGGGCGCCGGGATCACGGTCACGAACGTGGCGTTCGTTTCTTCGACGCGGTTGACGGCCTCGTTCGCGATCGATGCCGCGGCCGCGAACGGGCCGCGCGACGTGACGGTGACGAACCCAAATGGTGCCGGCGGCACGCTGACGAAGGGCTTTGTCGTCAACGTCCCGGTGGCGGCTACGCTCTTCTACAACGGCAAGCTGCGCGACCGAGTCGGCGGCGGCGACATCGCGCTGGCCGCTGACGGCGCCGCCGACGCGACGATGACGCTCACGCTGAGCGGCCTGGCCGGTCGCGCGGTGATCGCGCTGCAGCTCTCGAACGGAATCGGTGGCGCCTGGGACACGATCTCGCCGAACTCGTCCTGGGTGATCGGCGTGGCGCCGTCGCTCGACGCCGCGCTCATCAACAATGCGGGCAACATGGCGATCAATGCGGCCGTGGCGGATGGCGGCAGCCTCACGCTGTTCGCCTCGGATTACGGCGGTGGCCAGGGATTCGGCGCCGGCAGAACGCTGACGGTGACCGCGACGTTGTCGGATGGCTCGAACGTTCAGGCCTCGGCGATCGTGCCGAGCACGGCAGTCACCGTGACGGCCGTCACTCCGAACCAGGGGACGATGGGCGCAACGGTGCCGGTCACGATCAACGGCAGCGGCTTCGTCAGCGGCTCGACGGTGAGCGCGGGAGCCGGGATCAACGTCAGCAACGTCGGGTTCGTGTCTTCGTCTCAGCTGACGGCGACGTTCGTGATCTCCGGCCCGACGACGCCCGGATCACGGGACGTCACGGTGACGAACCCCGATAACACGGCAGGCGCCCTGCTCAAGGGCTTCACGGTGAACATCCCCGTCACGATGTCGCTCGTCTACAACGGCCGGCTGCGCGACCGGGTCGGCGGTGGTGATACCGCGCTTGCCCCGGATGGCGCGGCGGACGCCACGATCACGCTGACGCTGAGCGCGCCGGGCGGGCGTACGGTGACAGCGGTCCAGTTGTCGAACGGAATCGGTGGCCTGTGGGACACGATCTCGCCGAACTCGTCGTGGGTGATCGGCGTGGCGCCGACGGTCGACGCGGCGCTGGTGAACAACCCGACGACCATGGCGGTGAATGCGTTCGTCGCGGACGGCGGCAGCCTGGTGTTGTTCGCCTCGGATTACGGTGGTGGCCAGGGATTCGCGCCGGGACGCACCTTGACCGTCACGGTCACGTTCTCCGACGGCACGTCGCTCGCCGGGACGGCCGTCACTCAGTAGCTCTCAACGATAGGCGCACGGCGGCACCGGCGTCCGATACGGCGCCTGGGTGAGGTGACCGCCGGCGGTGAACAGCCGCAGCTGTTCCGCCGGCGGTCGGCTCGCGACCCGCCGTCCGTGCAGCGTCAGGAAATAGCCCGCGCGCACCACATCCACTCCGGCCGCCGCGAGATCGAATCGGCCGCGCAGCGTCGTCGTCCGACGTGACTCGACCAGCGCGCGTGCCGTCGCCGGTCCAATGCCCGGTACGCGCAGCAGCGCCTCGTACGGCGCCTGCGTGACCTCGAGGGGGAAAAACGACGGCTGTGCGCGCGCCCAGGCGGTCTTCGGATCTCGCTCGAGATCGAGGTTGCCATCGTCACCGAACGCCAGCTCGCGCAGCGCGAAGCCGTACTGTCGAAGCAAATGCTCGGCTTGATAGAGACGAAGCTCGCGCGCCGCGGGCGTGGCCGGGAGGTTTTCGAGCGGCGTTCCGACGACGGGTTGGAATGCGCTGAAGTGCGCATGATGGAGCAAGCGCCGCCGTTCGAGTCGATCGACGACGTCCAGGATCTCGCGATCGCGTTCGCCAGCGGCGCCCACCACGAATTGTGTCGTGGTACCCGACACGGGCAATGCGCCAGGCGCGTGCCGGCGCGCCGCGAGCAGCCGTGCCGCGTGCTCGAGCTTGGGGAGCAGATCGGCGGAGAAGCTCTTGTCATACGTCAGGCGATGCACGTACGTGTCGCTCGGCGCCTCGAGATTGACCGAGATGCGAGTCGCGAGCCTGGCGGCCTCCTCGACCTGCGCAGGCTCCGCGCCGGGCAGCAGCTTGACGTGGACGTAGCCGCTGAAACGCTCGCGGCGACGCAGCAGCGCGAGCGTCTCGAGCATACGATCCGTGGCCCGCGCCGGCCGGCCGGGGACGCCGGAGGTAAGAAACAGCCCCGACGCGAGACCCTTGCGATGAACGTCCATGAACGTACGCGCCGTCTCATCGGGTGAGATCGACACCCTCGGCACGTTGCCGCCACGGAACGTCGGGCAGTAGCCGCACGACAGCGAGCACGCGTTCGTCTGCATCACGCGCATGAGGTTGGTGCAGCCGCCGCCCGGCATCCGGACCGCGGCGATCCCGACCGAAGCGAGCGGATGCTTTCCGACAGGAGATGGCCGGCGCAACTGCGGGACGCCCTCACGGTCCGCGAGCGCGGAGTCGGCCAGGAGCTCCATCCGGCGTCGGAGGTCCATGCCGGATAGATACCAAACAAAAGACGAGTAGTCTAGTCGCGCTGCAAAAAGCCTTCGGTCATCGCGTTGACCTCGGGCGTCGCGGTCCTCGCGATCGCGTTGATCCTGGCCTTCATCTCGGCCAGTGGCCTGAACGGTTTGGCCAAAAGCACTTGGGCGAACTCCCTCGAGTGTTTCATCAGGTCGTTTGCGGTCACGACGCGGTTGACGAGGCCCAGCGACCGCGCTTCCTCCGCGCTATAGCGTCGACACTCGAGGATGATTTCCTTCGCCCGGGCGGGACCCACGAGCCGGACGAAGCGCGTTGTCGACGCGACTCCAAGCGGCACGCCGAGGTCGACCTCGGGGATCCAGAACTGGGCCTCCGACGCCGCGATCCGGAAGTCGCAGGCCAACGTCAGGCCCCAACCGCCGCCGACGGCGTGGCCATTCACCGCGCACACGGTGATTTGCTCGAGACCCTCGAGCATCGTGTTCACTCGCTCGAAGAGCCGACGAAACTGCGACTTGCGGCTGGCCATCGCGTGGCGGCGCTCCTCGGCCGACATCGAGCTCTTCAGTCCCGCGTCGGCGCCGGCCGAAAAGACCGGCGGCGCGCCGGTCAGGATGACGACACGTGTGGAGGCGTCGTCGCGGAGCTCGGTGACGACGCGGCCGAGGTCGGTCAGCATGGCGTCGCTCAGCGAATTGCGACGTTCCGGGCGGTTCAGCGTCATGGTGGCGAGGGCGCCGTCACGGTCGAGGCGGACGTTGTCGGTCATGGGCGAAGGGATATCATAGGAACCCCGATGAGCGAGCAGATCGTTTGGCGGCCGACGCCCGAGTACGTCGAGCGCGCTCGCATCACGCGACTGATGCGGCGCCTGGGCGTGCCGACTCTCGCCGAGCTGCAACGCCGCTCGGTCGACGATCCGGAATGGTACTGGCGCGGCGTGATCGAGGATCTCGGCATTCGTTTCACGACGCCGTTCACGCGCGTGCTCGACGCGTCGCGAGGTCCGGCGTGGCCGCGATGGTTCGTGAACGGCCGTCTGAACTTCACCGACAACTGCCTCGACCGCCACGTGGAGGCGGGACTTGGCGGCAAGCCCGCCATCGTGTGGGAAGGCGATGACGGCTCGACCCGCACACTGACGTATGCTGAGCTCGCGGCCGAGGTCGGGCGTCTCGCCAACGCGCTCACGGCCCTCGGCGTTCGCACCGGCGATCGCGTAGGGATCTTCTTGCCGATGTCGCCCGAGGCCGCCATCGCCACCCTCGCCGTCGTTCGCATCGGCGCGATCTACACGCCGTGCTTTTCCGGCTTCGGCGCTCAGGCCGTGGCGTCACGGCTTCAAGATTGCGAAGCCAAGGTTTTGATCACGGCCGACGGATTCTATCGGCGCGGCCAGGTCGTGAAGATGAAGGAGACGGCCGACGAGGCGGCGGCGTCGTCTCCGAGCGTCGAGCGCGTCGTCGTGTATCGGCGTCTCGGGCGCGATGTTCCGTGGCGCGCCGGACGCGACGTGTGGTGGCACGAGGCCGTTGCCGACGTATCGGCGACGTGGCCGGCGCTGGCCGTCGAGGCCGATCATCCGTGCTTGATCATCTACACGTCGGGCACGACCGGAAGACCCAAGGGTGCCGTCCTCACGCACGGCGGATTTCTCCTCAAGGCCGCGCACGACTTCGCGTACTGTCACGACGTCGGTGAAGGTGATCGGCTGTTCTGGCTGACCGATCTCGGCTGGTTGATGGGCCCGATGCTGATCACGGCCGCGCTCTCGCAAGGCGCAACGGCAGTGATGTTCGAAGGCGTACCTGATTACCCGAAGCCGAATCGTCTCTGGGAGCTCGTCGAGCGCCATCGCATCACGGTCATGGGCCTCTCGCCGACCGCGGTGCGCGCGTTGATGCCGCACGGCCCTGAGCACGTCCACGCGCACGACCTGTCATCGCTGAGAATGCTGGGATCGACCGGCGAGCCGTGGAACCCGGAGCCGTATCGCTGGCTGTTTGAGAACGCGGGCAAGACTCGCATCCCGATCAGCAACTACACGGGCGGCACCGAGATCTCGGGCGGGATCCTCGGTTGTTTTCCGATCGCGCCGATCAAGCCGTGCTCGTTCACCGGGCCCATTCCCGGTATGGCGGCGGAGGTGTTCGACGACGCGGGCCAGCCGGTCCGTGGCGCCGTCGGTGAGCTCGTGGTGAGGAAGCCGTGGCCGGGCATGACGGCCGGATTCTGGCGCGACCCGTCACGTTATGAGGAAACGTACTGGTCGCGCTGGCCTGGCGTCTGGGTACACGGTGACTGGGCCACGATCGACGCCGATGGATTCTGGTACATCCAGGGACGCTCCGACGACACGCTCAAGATCGCGGGCAAGCGCCTGGGACCGGCCGAAGTGGAGTCGGTGCTGGTCGGCCACCCTGCCGTTGCCGAATCCGGTGTGATCGGAGTGCCGCACGAGGTCAAGGGCGAGGCGATCGTCTGTTTCGTCGTGCTCCGTCCGGGCCACGAGCCCGGCGAGCCGCTGCGCCGCGAGCTCGCGGAACGGGTGGCCACCTCGATGGGCAAGGCGCTCAAGCCCGAGAAAGTGCTGTTCACGCGCGACCTGCCCAAAACACGGAGCGCGAAGATCATGCGTCGCGTGATCCGTGCAACCTATCTTGGGAAAGAGCCGGGAGACCTCTCGTCGCTGGAGAATCCTGCTGCCGTGAAAGCGGTGGGGGAGGCGACCTGACGTCAGCCGTTCAGGCTGATGGGTACGGTGACCGGCTCGGCGTCCTCGAGCATCAGCGTCGTCGCGCGCACTGAGAACAGCGCCAGCAGCGCGGCGCCGATCGCGACGCGTAGCCAGCGCGCGCGGACGCATTTCACGCCGACGATCCCAAGGATGGCCGCGCCGAGCACGACCTGAAAGGTCGTCGTCAGGCTGGCCCACTGTCGCTGCAGCGCGGCGAGATTCGCGCCCGCGCCGTACCCGAGGAGCACGTACGCCGTGGCCCACATCGCGCCGCCGATCGCGTTGCACAGCACGAAGCGGCCGTAATGCAGACGGCGCGCGCCGGCCAGCGGCGCCACGACGACACGCGCCCCGACGACGAACCGCCCGAACACCAGCATCGTGATCCCGGGTGTCCAGCGCTGCCCGAAGCCCACCCGCGCGATGACGCGGTGCCCGCCCAATCGCCCCATCCAGTAGCTGATGGAGTCGGCGATGATGACGCCCGCGGTGGCGACGGAGATGGCCCACACCGGATCCAGACGTCCCTGGACGGCGAGTCCGCCGATCGTCAGCAGCAGCAGCTCACCTGGGATTGGCAGCGCGGCGCAATCGAGAGCCACGGCGACGAACACCACCAGGTAGCCATGCGCCAGAACCAGCGTCGTGAGGGCGTCGAAGTTCACGCCAAAAGGTGAGAGCAAGGCCGGTACCAGCTCTAATTTGCAGATAAATCAATAACTTACGTACGGGACCCAGGCAGGGGGCTGGTCAGCGATTGATCGGCTGGTCGGTCCTCATCCTTTGACGGCTCCAGCCGTCAGGCCTGAGACGTAGTAATCGAGGAACCACACATAGATGACGACGATCGGGACGCTGGCAATGACGGCACCGGCCATCAGCGAGCCCCAGTAATAGATGTCGCCGCGGATCAGATCCGCGGTGACGCCGACCACGGCCGTCTTGTTGGCGCTCTGCGAGACGAACGTGAGCGCGTAGATGTACTCGTTCCAGCACAGCGTGAATCCGAACAGCGCCGCGCACACGAGCCCGGGAACGGCCATCGGCAGCACGATGCGCGTGAGCGTTTGCATGCGGCTGGCGCCGTCGACCAGCGCGCATTCCTCGACCTCGCGCGGCACCGTGCGGAAGTAGCCCATCAGCAGCCACGTCGAGAACGGTACGAGGAAGGTGGGATACGTCAGGACGAGGGCCCAGATCGAATCGGAGAGGCCGAGCCAGTTGATCACCTGAGACAGCGGCAGGAACAGGAGCGTCGGAGGTACGAGGTACGTGATGAACACCGCGGTGCCGAACGAGGCGACGCCACGATAGCGCAGGCGCGCGAGGCTGTAGCCGGCGAGGATCGCGATGATGAGCGAGATCGTCATCGCGATCACGCTGATGGTGAGGCTGTTCTTCATCCACGTCAGGAACTCGGTCTTCTGGAAGAGAAACGCGTAGTGATCGGTGATGGCGCCCGTCTGGATCCAGAAGGGGACGGCCTTGAGATTGTAGAGCTCGGCGTTGCGCTTGAACGAGGTCACGAACATGAAATAGAACGGGAACAGCGCGAAGAAGACGAACGGCGTCAGGTTGGCGTAGGTCCTCGCCGCCTGCCACCACGCCGCCCGCCGCAGACTGGCCGTGCGCGTCACGCTCAGTCCTTCCTGATGTAGCGGAGCTGAAGGAACACCACGAGTGCCAGCATCGGAAACAGGAACAGCGAGATCGCCGCGCCCTGCCCCAGGTTGCCACCCTGCAGGCCGATCTGATAGGCGAGCGTGGCGAACAGATGCGTGGTATTGACCGGGCCGCCGCGCGTAAGCACCTGCACGATGTTGAAGTCGCTGAACGTGAAGATGGTCGAGAAGAGAATGACCACGGCGAGCACCGGTTTGAGGAGCGGCAGCGTCACGTACCAGAACCGTTGCCGGCTGGTGGCGCCGTCCACCTCGGCGGCTTCGTAGAATTCGCGCGGGATCGACATGAGCCCGGCCAGCACCGTGATCGCGAAGAACGGCAGCCCGCGCCAGGTGTTCACGACGATCACGGCGGCCATGGCGTAGTTCGATTGGCCGAGCCAGTTGGGGCCGGGCGCGCTGATGAGCCCGAGGTGGATGGCCGTCCAGTTCACGACGCTGTAGAGCGAGTCGAACATCCACCACCAGCCGAGCGTCGAGAGCGCGGTGGGAATCACCCAGGGCAACAGGACGGCGCCGCGCAGCAGGCGCTTGAACCGAACGTCTCGCGCGAGGAGCACGGCGAGCCACACACCGAGCACCGTCTTCAGCGTGAGCGCGACGCCGGTGAAGACGAACGAGTTCTGAACGGTCTGGCGAAAGACGTCGTTGCCGAGGATCTCGCGGAAGTTCGTCAGGCCGACGAACGGGCCCGGCGAGCCGACCCAGTAGTCGGAGAGGCTGAAGTAGATCGCCATCCCGAACGGATAGGCGACGAGGCAGGCGAGCAGCAGCAGCGCCGGCAGGATCAGCCCGTAACCGAAGACGTGCTCCTGCTCCCACCAACCGCGAAGCCGGCTGAGACGGCCGGACGCGGGGACAAGCTCGAGCGCCTCCAGCGCGCGCGGGCGAACCGCCACGCTATCCGACCTTGAGCTGACCCTTGATGGCGCGCGCAACCTGGTCCTGTGCCCACTCCATCGCGCGCTTGGTCGGCATCCCGTTCACAGCCTTGGCCGTCATGCTCGGCAGGACATAGGCTTCGTCGACGCGCTGGGCCGCGTCGCTCGGCTTGGCGGGCCAGCCACGCGGGTGCGCATACTCCGCCTCCTTCGGCAGCATCGCGAACTTAGGATTGCGCGCCCAGATCGGATGGTCGGCCAGGTGCCGCAGCGGTGGATGGTTGAACGCGTTGGACGCGACGATCCACGCGTCGTAGTTCTCCTTGCGGAACAGGAACTGGATGAACTCCTTCGCGACGTCGATATTCTTGCTGAACTTCCAGATGCCGAGGCCGAGGATGGGCACCGCGGAGTGGATCCCGGCCGGCCCGGCGGGGCTCGTATGATGGTTGATGTCGTCGGCGATCGGCATCTTCTCCTTCAACGCCGCGTTGTACGGGCTGATGGGGTTGTGAATCCACGAGCCCTTGCCGGAGAGGATGAAGCGGTTGTTGGAGGCGTCGTCCCACGACAGGACCTCCGGCTCCA
>DAIRVP010000106.1:0-18765 GCA_036802765.1 Candidatus Rokuibacteriota bacterium | reverse complement strand
CGCTCAAGCTGATGGCCGACGGCGCGCTCGGCTCGCGCGGCGCCGCGCTGCACGAGCCGTACTGCGACGATCCCGGCAACACCGGACTCGTGCTGATGGACGGCCCCGAAGTGGAGCGGCTGACGCTCGAGGCGCTCGAGCGAGGCTTCCAGGTGTGCGTGCACGCGATCGGCGATCGCGCCAACACGCTCGTCCTCGATGCGTACGAGCGTGCCCTCGCCCGCGGGACGCAGCCCGACCACCGCCTGCGTGTCGAGCATGCGCAGATTTTGACCGAGCGCGATGTGCCCCGCTTCGCGCAGCTCGGCGTGCTGCCGAGCATGCAGGCCACGCACTGCACATCGGACATGGCGTGGGCCGCCGAGCGTCTCGGCCCCGAGCGGCTGCGCGGCGCGTACGCCTGGCGCTCGCTACTCGCCACCGGCGTCATCATTGCTGGCGGCTCAGATTTTCCCGTGGAGAGCCCGAATCCATTCCACGGTATCCATGCTGCCGTCACGCGTCGTCCGCGCAGCAATCACGATCACGGCTGGCAGCCCGAGCAGCGCATGACGCGCGAGGAGGCGGTGCGGTCCTTCACGACGTGGAACGCGTTTGCCTCACGGCAGGAGCGCGACCTCGGCTCGCTGGAAGTCGGCAAACAGGCCGACGTCGTCGTGCTGTCCGACGACGTCTTCACGTGCGACGAGGCGCGTATTCCCGAGATCCGGCCCGTGCTGACGATGGTGGGCGGCGAGATCGTCTACCAGGCATCCTGACTTCAGACTCCTATTTCGAGGTCCGCAAGACCCGCACGGCGGTGTACTCGGCATACGTGAACCAGCCCATCCACGCCTTCCAGAGCAACACCTGAAGGGAGGCGCGAGGCTTCTCGTACACCTGGCTGATGCCGTGCTGGGGACTCGTTGTCGTGCTGACGTGCCGCCAACCGTTGGCCTCGAGTGCGCTGCGAGTCGCGGTCGCGAGGCTTTCGAGCTCGATCCGACCGCGGTAGACCTCGCGCGCCACCTGCAACGTGGGCGTCGCGATCGCCATCGAGTCGCCGGCCTGGTAGCTCATGTCCTTCGCCACCGGAATGTCTTCGAACGGGCTTTTCACTGGACGCGGAGGATTGCTCGCGCACGCGGCAAGCGTGAGGGCCGCGGCTGCAACGACGATGACGCCGGGCGTGGAAGTCATGCGGGAATCCTAGCAAGCCGTGCGTAGCATTCGTGAACTGCGACAAAGCACGAACGTAATCACGCCGCGAGCAAGAACTCGACTGCTCAGCGTCATTCGCATGTCAACACGCCGATCCACGCGAAGACGAGCAGCACTTTTGAGGGAAAATGTTGACACGGATTTCTGCGACTGCCTAGGAGGCGGCGTGCTGGATCGCGCTCGAGCCGATCGCCGGTAGGTTTGCATACGTCGCGAACAATCTCAGCGCGAGCATCTCCAGCTACACGGTCGCGGATAACGGCACCGTGACTCTGCTCAACGGAGTTGCGGCAAGCGGTTCCGGACCCAACGATCTCGCGGTTGCTGTCGAAGGCCAAACCAGCTTCCTTTATGTCGTCGATGCCGGCACCGGGACGGTCGGGGCGTTCCGAATCAACGACGGCTCGCTCACCCCGATCACGGGCGGTGGCGGCTTGCCTGCCAACCGCTCGGCACAAGGGCTCGCCGCCTACTAGCTGGTTCAAGCTCTAGCCGGCGCGATCAACGCAACAAGGGCTTCGGGATGCGGTCCCGAAGCCCTTGCCTGCTTAGCGCGGGCTCGAGGCCGAGGAGGCGCGCATCGACGCCGCGCCAATCGCGGTGCGCTCATTCCACGCGACGAAATTCGTTCCCAGACATTCGACGAATGCCTCGCGGGATAAGCCGGGCCTTCGGAACGCCGTGGTCGCCGGTGCGATGAGGTACTGAAGACCGTCAAGCATGTCGTGGAGCGCGATCCGTTCCTCGAGCGCCGGCCAGCTCTCGACGATGAGAATGGGGCGCACGTTCGCAAGCAGTTCTCGAGCGCCGCGGATCACCGCAAGCTCCGCGCCCTCGACGTCGATCTTGATGACATCCGGCACGAAACCATGGGCCTCCGCATACGCGTCGAGCGAAACGCTCGCGACCGTCGACGTGCTCACAGTCTGCGCCGACCATGTGTCACGGACGCGTGCCGTCGTCGTCCCCAGCCAGCTCCGATCGTCCGGCACGGACAGCTCTACGGCGCCCGACGTCTCACCGACTGCCACCGGCTCGATGACCGGCGTGACACCGTTCGCCTCACAGCACTGGAGAAAGAAGCTATGACACGCAACGTTGGGTTCAAACGACACGGCGGTCACGCCGTGGACGAGCATGCGGAGAGAATGAAGACCGTAGCTCGCTCCCACGTCGAAGAACACCCTCGGGGGAACAGCGCTTCGCACCAGCGTCGTGTAGACCTGATGCAGCTCGGGGTCATACCCGTGAAAGCCCGTCGCGGCGAGCCAGGCGTAGGGAAACCGCCGAGAGAGTGGCAGGAGGATTTTTCGACCGGCGAAATCCACCCACCACGGGCCTTCGACGCTCCAGTCTTCGCTGAACGTCAGATAAAAGAACCGGCGCCGGAGCGCCGGCGACAGTCGGCCGTGCACCCTGTTCACGAGCGCGAGCCCGTGCGGCGTCGCGACCAACCGCTCGAAGACCCAGCGCAATGCCTCTCGACAGGATCGCTTCAGCATGACGATCAAGGGCAGCTGCCTTATGTTGTCCGCCGCCGAAGCCTCACGCACAGTCCCAAGCGGCGATGGCAGAGGGCCGGATGGCCCTGGCGTCGAAGCGGGAGTTATAGCAGCGTCCGCACGACCTTCATGAGCGCGTCGCCGAGGTGCACCTCGGCGGCGATGAGCGGCAGCATCGGCAAGGCGATCAGCCCCACGATGCAGAGCAGAATCCGCTTGCCGACTGGAATCGGCCAGATGCCCCGCACGAAGTCGTAGAGGCGGCCACTGTACGCGCCGGGACCGAGCTCGGGGGAGTCGAGCATCACGTCGTCGTTCAGCGTCTCACCCAGAATCCAGCGCCGGCGCAGACGCCGATGATGCTCGCCGACGAGCGCTCCGTAGTCGAACAGCGCCACGCGCCGCGCCGCCCAGAGTGGCCGCATGAAGACCAGCAGAGGCACGAGAATGAGGATTGTGGTGACCACGACGAAGGCGCCCATTGAGATCGCCAATCCGCTCAGCGTCGCGCCGTGGAAGAGCACGTCGTGCGCCCAACGGCCGCTCAGGACGGCGGAGATCGCGAACGCCGGTGCGATGAACGCCATGGGCACCACCTCGAGAAAACCGAGGCCGGCGGCCTCATCGGGATGCGTCGGGACGAGAGCTAGATCCAGGCGCGAGATTCGCCACATCAGCGCGGTAGCCAGCACCAGTCGCCAGAGCCAGACCAGTACGAGTGTCAGGAAGATCGGGCGGGCGACGTAGCGGAACCAGAACACGGCGAACCTCAGGGAGGGAAGGGGCGGGTCGCTCACGGCCCACGACACCTCATGCGCGTCCCACACCACCGGGCTCACGACGATCCAAGCGATCACGAGCCCCGCGATGCCTACCCACGGTCTCCATCCGTCCCGCCACCTACCCACGCCCTCGACGATCGCGGCGAACCGCTGGCGGTCGGCCTCTCGGATCAGCCCGCTGCGGACGAAGTACGGGAAGATCTCCTCGAGGACCCACTGAGCCAGCGCGTCGTCGATGATGAACAGCGGCACGGCCACCAAGAACCGCACGTGGACACCGAAGTGCTGTAGCAGCGGCTCGGGCACCGCACCCGGCCAAAGCCGGTTCGCGATCGCCGCGGCGACGACGAGCGGAACCCAGGTAATCACCACCGCGAGAATCGCGCGGCGGACGACACCGAGCCCTTTCGCGGGGATCAGCCCGAGGGCTCGCTGCACGCGAAACAACGCGTCACCACGGACCAGCGAGAACTCGAGAGCGGCGTCCTGGGTCTGCGTCATTCCCGGCTCTTCAGCATCTTGTGGGCCGTGCGCGCCTCACTAGGGCCGTTCAGATCTCACGGCCGCCCTCGATGGCCTCTTACCGCCAGAGCGGTGGGGTGGCACACCAGAGTGGCCTCGTCAATCCGACCGACCCGCGAATCCGACCGATCAGTGAGGGGGAGTCCGATGAGCACGCTCGTTGCGATCGCGTACAACGACCCGTATCGCGCCGAAGAAGTCCGAACGATGCTGCGCAAGATGCATCGGGACTATCTGGTCGACATCGATGACGCCGTGGTGGCCGTGAAAGATGACAAGGGACGTATCAGGCTCGATCAGCCGCACAACCTCACCGGCGCCGGCGCGGTCACCGGAGGTTTTTGGGGAGCACTGATCGGCCTCCTCTTCATGGCGCCTCTGCTCGGCATGGCGGTCGGAGCCGCGGCCGGCGCGATCTCCGGGGCGCTCACCGACGTCGGGATCAACGATGCATTCATGAAGGAGCTGGCCGCGACCATGAAGCCCGGGACCTCCGTGTTGTTTGCTCTCGTGCGGACCGCCACACCCGATCGGGTGCTGGAGGAGCTGAAGGGAACCGGCGGCAAGATTCTCAGGAGCTCGCTCTCGCACGAAGACGAGGCCCGACTCCAGAAGGCGATCGGCGCCGGCAAGGCGGCGTAACTGCACATCACCGTCGAGCTCGAGAAGGCGACCCTGACCCAGCTGCTCGCCGAGCTGCTGCCCATCACCATTTTGCTCGATGAAGCGCACGGCCTCGACGGCCGCTGGGTCAGGATCGACCCCGTTCGACGCTTGGAGGTGCGCGCCGGGGAGGGCGTTCGTCTGATCACCAGCGGTGAGTTGCGCTGGACCGCCGGCTTCTTGCCGCTCACGATCACCGTCGAGCGCCTGGTGCTGATGCTCAGACCGATCGTGGTGGGCACCGCCGCGGCGAGCCGATTGCTGTTCCGGCCTGTGCTCGAGGAGATCGACCTGCGCAACGTGCCCGCGCTGCTCGATCGGGGGATCGTCGGACTGGTCAACGGCGCGCTGGAAGCGCGGAGCGAGCGCCTGGCCTGGGACGTCGGGCGAACGCTCGCGCTGCGCTTCGTCCTTCCGAACACGCTGGACCCGCTCGAAGCCGCCGCCGTCGACGTCGAAGCGGCGCGGGTGCGCGTGCGCGACGACGTCCTCGAGCTCACCGTCACGCTGACGATGCGCATCAGCCGCGTCGCGGCGGATCGCGCGACCGCGTCTCCAGCGGCCTGACGGCGAATGTATTGACCCGCGGGAAGGTGCTCAAGCTCGCGCTCATCGTCAGCCTGGGTGTGCTGATCGTAGTCGGCGCGGTGTGGTGGGCATTGCCCGCGATGATTCGGCGAGTAGCGATCTCCCAGATCTCGACACGCACCGGTCGCGCGGTCACCATCGAAAACGTTCGCCTCAACCCATTCACGCTCCGAGCGAGCGTGCGAGCGCTCCGGGTTGCCGAGCGTGGAGGCACGGACACGTTCCTCGATGTGCCGCAGCTCGAGATGCGCCTCGTGCCGAGCGCGCTCTTGCGCTCGGACCTCCGCCTGGCGGAGGTCACCCTTGTCGCGCCGACGGTGCGCGTGGTGCGCACGAGTCTTCGCGAGTTCAATTTCTCTGATCTCTTGCTGCCGCCCGCCACATCCGAAGCTTCGCCACGCCGGTGGACAGTAACGGTGGACCGACTGACGATCACCAACGGCGCCGTGCACGCTCACGACGAGGCAGTCACGCCGCCGACCGACTGGGAGGTGCGAGAGCTCGGCCTCGAGGTCGGACAGCTCACGACGCGCCCTGGGGCGAAGCCCGGATCGGGCTCGGCGCGCGCTCGGATCGACGAGGCCAAGCTCGAGCTCACCGGTCAGACGCTGAGGCTCGAACCCCTTGGCGCCGTCGTCCGGATCGCGCTCGACGGCTTCGAGCTTCGCCGCCTCAGCCCGTACATGTCGCACGCCGGCGCCGCGTACCGTGTGAAGGGCGGGCGGCTCGCGGCGTCGCTCACCGCCAACGTTGACCACAAGGGCGAGGAGCTGACCCGGGCTGCGCTTTCCGGAACCGTGAGCGTCGAGCGCGAGGCCGTCGCCCGGACAGAGCACGATGATCCGTTCCTCGAGATTCCTCGCGCCGAGGTCAACGTGAAAGAGGCTGACGCGATCACGCGGTCACTGTCGATCTCGAGCGTGGCGATCGAGGGCGCCACGCTTCGGGCGCGGCGCGATCGGCAGGGTGTCATCGATCTGATCGACATATTCGGTACGACCGCCGCCATCGGAGTGGAACCGGGCGCGACTGTCCCTGCGCCGCCGCCCACCGTCTCGCGCCGACTCATCGCGGCGGTCGGCGCCCTCGCGCATGGCTTCGCGCAGATCCACGTCGAGCGGGTCGTGCTCGGGCCGAGCACCGTCACTCTGGTAGACGAGTCGAAGAAGCCGCCGACCATGCTTGCGCTCACGCGGATGCATACGACCATGACCGACTTCACGTGGCCTCCCAAGCGTCCGGCCGCGCTCACGCTCTCGGCAATGCTGCCCGGAGGCGGGACGCTCGACGCCAAGGGATCGGTGGTCATACGCCCGTTCGATGCGGAGCTCGCCACCGTCGTGCGCGACGCTCGTCTCCATCCGTTTCAGGCGTACATTCCGGGTGTGGCCCAGCTCCGCGGGCGCGTCAGCGGAAACAGCCGCAGCCACATCGCGCTGAAGGACGGTGGCACGGTGCTGCTCGCGTCGAAGGGCACCAGTTGGGTTGAGGGCGTCGAAATCCGGCCGCCCGGTGTGAGCAGCCCGACGCTTCGCGTCGAGCGTATCGATTTCGTCGGCATCGACTTCGACTGGCCTGCGCGCGCGCGGGTCGCGAAGATGGCCTTCCATCGTCCCGAGGCCGAGATCGTGCGAGAGGCCGATGGCTCGTTCGACGTGGCGAAGCTGCTCAGGGCGCCCGCGCACCGCGCCGAGGGCCGGGAAGCCGACGCGGCTGCCATGCCCGCCGCCTCTCCGCGGAGCGAGAGACCGAAGGCAGCGCGCGAGACGCTGAAGCTCGACTTCGACGAGATCCGCGTCGAGGATGGATTCGTCCGCTTTCTCGATCGCACGACGAGCCCCGCGTTTTCGAAGGACCTGTCACGACTTTCGCTGGTGGTCAACAACCTCGGCAATCGCCCAGGCCAGCGCGCACGTCTGAAGGCGACGTCGATCGCCGGCGGCGACTCAGCCGTCGACCTCCGCGGCGAGCTGGGTGCGATCGGCTCACCCGCTTCGGTCGATCTGGTTGGGGATCTGCACGGCATGCAGCTCGCCGGCATCAATCCGTATGCGGAGCACGCCATCGGCTGGGTGGTCAAGAACGGCGACCTCAATTACAAGCTTCACTTCACGCTCGACGCGGATGCCCTCGAGGCCACCAATGAGATCGTCATCGGCCAGCTGCAGGTGGCGCCCGCGGGCGGCGCTGACTGGGTCAGGCAGCAGATCGGTGTGCCGCTCAACCTCATCGTCGCGCTCGCCAAGGATGCCCGGGGTGAGATTCGCGCCAATATTCCGCTGAGCGGCTCGATCGACAACCCGAGCGTCGATTTTCGCAGGGTCATCTGGACCGCCGTCAAGCAAGCGGTCGCCAGGCTCGTGCGCAACCCATTCCGTGCGATCAGCCGTGCTCTCCGCGACCCGGACGCGGTCGAAGTGCCCACGGTGGATCCTGTGACGTTCGCGCCCGGCAGCGCGGTCATCAACCCGGAGATGGAACAATACCTGCTGCGAGTCGCCGATGTCCTTCGCCGCTCGCCCTTCGTGAACCTTGCGCTCGCGTCGGCGCCGGGGCCGGCAGATGTCGAGATGCTGAAGACCCGGGCAGTGAGCCTCAAGCTGCGCGCGTTCCAGGCCGAGCGTCAACTGCCCGATGGGCCTGGCCTCGTCGCCGCGTACTTCGCTGAACGGTTTCCGAAGGTGGAACCTCCGGCCAGCATGGACAAACAACTGGCCCTGCTGCGCGAGCGCGAGCCTGCGCCCGAAGGCTCGCTCGACGATCTGTCGCGACGTCGAGTCGAGGCCACGCGGGAGCGCTTGATATCCGTCGAAGGCATTCCGGCGGGACGACTCGCGATCGCGGCGACATCGCCGGATGCGGCGCCGCCGGCCGACGGCGAGGGGCGGGTAGAGCTCACGCTCGCCGCGGGTGGCGAGTGAATCAGCCGCTCGCGAAGCCGCAGCCCGCGGCCACCGGCGAGCCCACTGTGCAGCGTGGTCACGCGTTCGTCCGTCTGCTGGGAGCGGCCTGGGTCGAATACGAGCGTGACCGTGCCGGCTACCTTGCGGTGGCCATGATCTACTACGCGATCGTCTCGATGATCCCCTTGCTCTTGCTGCTGCTGGCGGCGCTGGGCCTGCTGCTGCGTTTCTCGGCGACGGCCGCGGGCGCCCAGCAACAGATGCTGCTCGGCATCGAAGCCAGTTTCGGGCCGGAGCTGACGCGCACGATCACGCGACTGCTGAACAACCTGGAAGAGGGGTCGATCGTCGCGACTCTCGTCGGCGTCGGCGGCCTCTTTCTCGGCGCCTCGGTGCTGTTTCGTCACCTGCGGCTCAGCTTCCGCGCCATCTGGAACTATGAGCCGCCGCTGGTCTCGGGGCCCCTCCGCGTCGTGGTGTGGACGACCATTCTGGAGCGGGTCATCGCCTTCGTGATCGTGTTGGGCGGAGGCGGGCTGCTGCTGACGGCGCTCGTCCTGATTGCGGCAACCCAATGGCTTAGCCGTCTGCTGGGCAGCCTGCCACTGCTGAGCCACACCACCGAATGGCTGGTGGCCGCGGTGAGCTCGCTGATCATCGCGACCATCACGTTCGCGTGCCTGTTCAGAGTTCTGCCGCCCATCGCGATCCGATGGCGCCACGTCTGGCTCGCGGCGGTATTGTGCGCGGTCAGCTGGGTCGTCGCCTCAGAGCTCTTGGCGCTCTACGGCGTCTTCTTCGGCAACAGCCGAAACGCCTACGGCGCGCTCGGCGCGCTGCTCGCGGTCATGCTGTGGATGAACATTGTCAGCAAGGTGCTGTTCTTCGGGGCCGAGCTGTGCAAAGTCGTCGTCGCCAACGATGGCTGACCTTAGACCGCGGCGCTCAGTCGCTCAGCAATTTTTCGATGTCGACGGTCGAGCGGCGGCCGATGTCGTCCGCGTGGGCGGCCAGGAACTCGTCGGCCTTGCGACGTCCTTCGTCGCGCAGGAAGGTGAAGAACTCCCACTCGGCGTTGAGCTTGGAGGAGACGCCGAGACGGGTCATGATCTCGCTCGTGATCATGTGGATGCGCATGCCCGCCCATCGCGCGCCTTCCTCGTCGCCCGGGTTCGCCACCCGCCGGAGGACCGCGATCATGCGCAGCTCCTTCAGCAGGCTCGCGTTGAAGGACACCTCGTTGACTCGATTGATGATCTCGCGCGCGGTGCGCGGTATGCCCGGGCGCTCGACCGGGTTGATCGGGATCAGAATGGTGTCCTCGGAGTCGCACTCGCGGATGAGCGGCATGATCGGGGGGTTGCCGGCGTAGCCGCCATCCCAGTACGCCTCGCCGTTGAGCTCGACCGCCTGGAACATGAATGGCAGGCAGGCCGAGGCGAGCAGCGCGTCAGGGGTGACGTCCTTGTTGCGGAAGATTCGCAGCCGGCCGGTGCGGACGTTGGTGGCGGTGACGAACAGCTTGATGGGCGCGGTGGCGAGCCGGTCGAAGTCCACGGTTTCCGCGAGGATCGAGCTGAGCGGATTCAGGCCGGTCGGATTCATGTCGTAGGGCGAGAACATCCGCGACGCGAGATCGAGGGCCATGTAGGCCGGGTTGCTGTCGAGGCTCCAGCGGCCCAGCAGGATGTCGATCGGCCCTCGGCGCAGTGGACTGAACCGGCCCGCGTGCGCCACCTGGCCCCAAAAGGTCTCCAGCGCCTCGCGAGCACCCTCGGCCCCTCCGGCGGCGTGGCCGGCGACCAGCACGGCGGCGTTCATCGCCCCGGCCGAGGTGCCGGAGACGCCCTCGATCTGGAGCCAGGGCTCCTCGAGCAGACGATCCAGAACGCCCCAGGTGTAAGCGCCGTGGCTGCCTCCCCCCTGGAGCCCGAGGTCGATGCGTACCGGTTCGCGCCTCGACGCTCTGACAGTGGCTGCGGCACTCCGTGCGGTCATCAAATTAACCTCCGGAGTGACGGTACGTGCACTCCATCGTCAGGTGATGTGCTTCGGCGGTCGTGTGCCGCCGCGTTCTCCACGAGGCACTGACCTCAGCAGGCGCGATGGCGCCCTTCGTTTCGAGATCGCCCCACCACGTCTCGGGAGGGACGTCGTATCGACAAGGGATCGCCGTGGAATCGTGAACGATGTGCATGACGCAGTGTTCTCGAACACGCCAGCGAAGGAAACCTGGACCTTGGTCCGGCTACGACCGGGGCGGAATGACGATCGGCGGCTCGATCAACGCCGCGTGCAGCGGCTCGTCCGGGACGACACGCGACGGGGTCGAGTCGCTTGCGACACGGTCGCGCCAGCGTCGCGGCACGCGCTCGATCTTCACGGGATAGATCGTCAGCGAGCCGTCGCGCGCGATGTGCAGTCGCAGGAAGTTCTTGAAGTCCTCGATCTTGAGCGCGGCGAACGCCTGATCGCCGTGGCGGCCGAAGACATTGAGGGAGATCAGCAGATAGAGTCCCATCACGAATGACCCGATGATCCAGCCGCCGGCGAAGACGAGCGCGCCGCTCAGGATCAAGCGCAGGAAATACCGGTCGGGCAGCAGCCATCCCGAGATGACCATCGCGCCCCAACCGACGTAAAAGATGCACGCCCAGTGGGTCGCGGCGTGGGTCAAGCCGGCGGCCAGGCGGTACGTTTTCGAGTGCGTGTCGGTGAAGACCAGGAAGACCGCCGCCACCCCGAGCATCCACAGCGCCGCGCCCGGCTGGAGAACGACGGCGAGCGCAGTGAGCTGCAGCGCGTCGAGCGCGCCCGTCGCCTCCTTGAAGCCGATCGTGGCCGCGACGATCCACGCCGTGATCAAGTAGAGCAATGCCGGCACGATGCCGAAGTTGGGGTTCTTCAGAGGAAAGAGGAGATTACCGAAGCTCAGGCGCCATGAACGACGCAAGTCGGGATACGCGGTCTTCAGCCCGAAGATCCGCGGTGGTGAGCCGGGGCGTGTGGCCTCTTCGACGATCCTGGCGACGTCCTCGTCATGCGTCGCATGCAAAAACGCGCCGCCGCCGCCCGCCGTGATCTTCTGCACAGGCGTCTCTCCGGGCGGAAGCTCCACCTCTTCGTGACGCCGGTAGTGGTGCAGGTCGCCCGATAGCAGGACTTTCACCTCGACGCCCCTTGGAGCGAGAACCTCCTCACGCAAGTAGATGAGATCGGTTTCATCGAACAGCCGGTCGAGCTGGCGATACTTGTGGGCGTAGATCCAGACCGGCACCGCCAGGACCAGGATCACGCGATCGCCAGGCCGCATGTGGTGCGCGGCGATGTCGCGGAAGTATTCGATCTGCGGCGTGTCGAGATCCGACCGCAGTTGTCCGTCAGAACCGACGAGCCACCAGCGCCCGGGCAGCTTCAGCGCGAAGTAGCTGCGGTTCTGACGTGTCGCCCAGCCGGCGAACCAGCGTCCGCCGATCGCAGAGCAGAAAAGTCGCGAAAACGCGCTGAGGCCGTCGTACCAGTCATGATTGCCCGGGATCGCAAAGACGTGTGGCGCCTCGTCGGGATCCGCTTCGCCGAACGCGCTTTCATACGGGGTGACCAGCCGGCGCTGATACTGCCGCCGGCTGGGCGTGGGGTAGACCTGGTCGCCGCCGAAGACGAGCAGGTCACCACGCGCGGTCGTGTACCGTCGCCCGGTCTCGCTCACGAGCTCCAGCACCGGTTGCGCCGCGGTGTAGGCGACGGCATAGACGGGGTTCCACCCGTCACCCGTGTCGCACACGTAATCGATCCAGATCTCCTCGCGCGTACGCTCGCTATCAGCGCGCGGACCGCGGGCGTCGTCCTTGTAGTGAATCGTGTAGTCGTAGAACGTCGTCTCGCGTGCCGCGATCGCCTGCACGAGACGCGGATCGGAGCGCTCTCCCACCACGAGCGCGGCGAGCTTCTCCGCCCCGGTGACGAGCAGCTGGCCGGGATCGAACCAACCCACCATCGGGAGTCGCTCAGTGCCCGCGCCGCGGGGCCGCCACAGGAGCGGGAACGCGGTTCCACGGCTTGCGAAGCGTCGGACGACCGGCAGCGTCTGCCGCTGGCTCGGGGAATCCGGGCTCAGTGCTGGATCGGTATCTGGCGGTGTGATCAATCCCAACGGCCCCGCATATTGGCCGGCGCCGAAGCGCGCCGACAGGGCCGACCGGCCGGCGGATGGCACTACGTCGCGCATTGGCGCGTATCGCGCTGGCCACAAATGCTTCGTGGATCGTGACGCTCGCTGGGACAATGGCGCGTGCGGATCTTCGACCGGAAATTCGGCGCGGACTTTCTCGCTGGAGTTCCGCGCGAGCCGGGGATCTATCGCATGTACGACGCGGTCGGCGCGCTCATCTACGTCGGCAAGGCGCGCAATCTCCGTCGGCGGCTGGCGCAATACCGGACGACCCGCCGGACAAAAAAGGATCGCAAGCGTCGCGCGCTGGTGAGATTGGCCGAGCGCATCGAGTGGCAGGTTTGCGCGTCGGAGCTGGAGGCATCGCTCACCGAGATCGGGCTCATCCAGGCGTTGCGCCCGAGGAGGAACGTCGCGGGCGCATTTCCGTTCCTCTATCCTTTCATCGGAATCCAGATCGACGGCGCCGACACGCGCTTTTGCTTGACCACATCACCGCAAGCCTTCGCTGGCTTCGAGCTCCACGGCGCATTTCGTTCGCGCGAGATCACAGGTGAAGCGTTCTTCGCGCTCATGCGCTTGCTCCGGTTCGTCGGACATCCGACGGTCCGGCGCCCGCGCGATCGTTTCAGCGTCCCGCGTCATTCACACGTCTACGTCTTCCGCCGACTCCCGCGCGACTGGTCGGAGCTGTGGACGGCTCTGTTACGCGGCGCCTCCCGAGAGGCGTTGGAGCAACTCTCGCTGCGTCTGCTCGAATACGACGGAGCGTGCGCCAGGAGCGCAGCCATCCACGCCGACCTCAGCGCCGTGGATCGCTTCTTCGACGACGAGGCGTCAGCACTCGCCAAAGCGATCACCGCCACCGGGTACGTCGGCTACCCGGTGCCGCAGCGAGACCGCGACGCACTTTTCCTCCGATATCGGGATCTGCACGCCGCCACGATGCATGGCGCGGCCGCCGGCCGCCTGATCGCCTTGACACGTTCGGCGAACCTCCCTAGCATCACCGCGTCGTTCCGCCCGGCAACGTCCCGGTCGAGGGAGGCGAGGAGGCCTCCTAGTCGAAGGTTGCGCCCCCTTTCGCTACATGATCACCCGCCGTAGTACCGCGGAGGATCGCATCCATGCTGGACCTCCTGGAGCGACAGCAGCGCCTCACGTCGAACCAATGGAAGCTGATTCTGACGGGAAACCTCGCCGATCTTCTCGACTTCTTCGATTTCTTTCTGATCGGCTATGTGCTCGCGTTCATCACGAAGGAGTGGCACCTGACCTACGGACAGGGGGCGGTGATTCTCCTGTCCTCGGGCATCGGCGCCGTACCGGGAGCATTCGTTTGGGGCTGGGTGGCGGACAAAATCGGGCGACGCCAGGTATTCATCTGGACCGCGATCAACCTCGCAGTGGCGACCGGCGTCATGTACTTCACGCCGGGTCCGAACGGCTGGATTCCGGGCTGGATCTTTTTGAGTGTGATGCGTTTCTTCGTTGGCGTGGGCAACGCGGGACTGTATGCCGTCGATCTGGCGTTGGTGCAAGAGTTCATGCCGGCGTCGAAGCGTGGCTGGGTCAGCGCGCTCATCACGACTCTGTTGCCGGCGGGCAGCCTGTTGGGCGGCATAACCGGAGCGTATCTCGCGCCCATCATCGGCTGGCGTGGGCTGTTTCTGGTCGGCCTGGTCCCGATCGTTTTGGTGTTGATGGTTCGATATTGGGTGCCGGAATCGCCGCGCTGGCTCATCCGCATGGGACGCCACGCCGACGCGCGTCGGTCGCTCGCGTGGGCGCTCGAGATCAGCCCTCCGGAAATTGAGCTGCCGAGCGCGCTGCCAAAGGCGGAGAAGGCCTCATGGCGAGAGCTGTTCCACTATCCGCGAAGCGTCGCGGCTGGCTGCTTGACCGGCCTCACCCAAACCGGTGGTGTCGCGCTCGGGCTGTGGGGCGCGACGTTGTTCGTCGTGGTATTGAAGGTGCCGCCCGCGCAGGCCGCCTATCTGATGATCTTCGTCAGCCTCGCCGCTATCGTCGGGCGCTTGTTCATCACCGCGCTGATCGAACCGCTGGGACGTCGCGGCTCGGGCATCTTGTGCTGTGTCGCGTCGGCGATCCTCATGGTCCTTGCCGGATACCTGCACGACCTCTACATCGGCACCGTGTCACTGTTCTTCGTCCTGACGATGGCGAGCAACTTCTTCGGCAGTGCGACGTATTCGGTCGTAGGCCCCTACATGACAGAGATCTGGCCCACGCGGCTGCGCGCCAGTGGGATGGGCCTGTGCTACGGCGTGGGCAACAGCGGAAAAATCCTCGGACCTCTCGGGCTGGCGTTGTTTCTCGGGGCAGGTGACCCGATCAAACCGGCGCCGAACCTCGCGTCCCTTGGACCGGCCTTCACCTACTTCGCCGCCTGGTACGTGCTGGGCGCCGCTGCGTTTTGGCTCATCGGCTTCGAGACCCGGGGGCGCTCCTTCGAAGAGATGGACCGTACGCTGCTCGCCAGGGCCGAGCGCCAGACGAGTGAACCAATCGCACCGGTCGCCGGGAGATAACGAGGAGCTGGTCTCGAGCGCGCGCGCCCGCTTCGTCGTACTCTTCATGCGCGGCGCACCAACGCGCTCGGGAGGATCGAGATGAACAGACTGACTTGGTCGATCGTGGGATCGCTGATGCTGCTGGCGCTCGGTGGAGCCAGCACGACGTACGCCCAGCAGAGCGACATGACGTTCTTCGTGACCAGCGCTGGCTCCGGAAAGGGTGCGGACCTCGGCGGCCTCGCGGGTGCGGACAAGCAGTGTCAAGTTCTCGCGCAGGCAGCCGGAGCGGCTGGCAAAACATGGCACGCCTATCTCAGTACGCAAGGCGCCGGCGCCGTCAACGCGCGCGACCGCATCGGGTCCGGCCCCTGGCAGAACGCCAAGGGCACCGTGATCGCCAAGAATGTCACCGAGCTGCATAGTGCGAACAACAACATCAGCAAGCAGACGGCGCTGACCGAGAAGGGCGAGATGGTCAACGGCCGTGGCGACACACCGAACATGCACGACATCCTGACCGGCTCGCAGCCTGACGGGACCGCGTTTGCGGCCGGCGACGACCGCACCTGTGGCAACTGGACAAAGAACGGTCAGGGCGCGGCGATGGTCGGCCATCACGATCGCCAGGGTTTGCGCGACGACGACGCATCGAAGTCCTGGAACTCGTCGCATCCCACGCGCGGCCCGGACGGCGGCTGCAGTCAGAACGATCTCAAGAGCACGGGGGGCAACGGCCTGTTCTATTGCTTCGCCACGAAATAGCGTCACGCGCCTGGGCGGCGCGAAGAGGGCATCGATGCCGAAGATCAAGCACATCGCGCTCTCCACCCAAGACGTCGAGAACACCGCGAAGTTCTACGTCGAGACGTTCGGTATGAAGGAAGTCGGCAAGGTGAACGATCCCGGCACGCGCGGCGTTTTTCTCACGGACGGCGACATCAACCTCGCGATCCTCATGTTCAAGAATGACGCGGCGGCGGGAGTCGAG
Organism: Candidatus Rokuibacteriota bacterium; assembly: GCA_036802765.1. Lineage (GTDB taxonomy): Bacteria > Methylomirabilota > Methylomirabilia > Rokubacteriales > CSP1-6 > AR12. Next base: position 2,909 of record DAIRVP010000106.1, on the reverse strand, counting down.
CGCGGCAAAGGCTTCTCCGGGATCCATCACATCGGCTTTCAAGTCGAGAGCCTCGACGCGATCACGGAGAAACTCACGGCGGCGGGCGCGTGCCGCCGTGGCGACGTTGAGCAGGCGCTCGGAGTCGGGTCGGAGACTGAGGGGAACGTCGAGGTGAAATGGACCGGGCCGGACGGCGTCATGCTCGACGTGTCCAGGACGGGCTGGCTCGGCACGCCGACGTTCGGTCACTAGCTCGAGCTCTTCCCTCGTTTCGCTGACCCGCGAACTCAACGCCGCGATCGGGAAAGAGAAAGCGATGAGCTCTCCCTCGGACGCGGAGGTGATCGGCCGGTCGGTGGGTGAGCCCGAGGCCTTCGGCCTGATCTATGATCGCCACGCGGCCACCCTGCTGCGCTTCCTGGGCCGCCGGGCGGGTGCCAAAGTCGCCGAAGGGCTGGTCGGCGAGCTGTTCCGGGTGGCATTCGAACGGCGCAAGACGTTCGACACGTCGCGCGCGACCGCGCTGCCGTGGCTATACGGGATCGGCTCTAACTTGTTGTTGAAGCACCGGCGCGGGGAGGCCCGGCGGCTGCGTGCGAACGCGCGGCTGGCGGCGAGTCACGAGGCCGGTGACAGGCGCGCGAGCGCCGCGGCACTCGACGCGCGCGTGCTGTTTCGGCGCGTCGCCGACGCGATTGAAACGCTGCCGGACGACGAGCGGGAGGCGCTCCTGCTCTTCGCGTGGGAAGAGCTCCCATATCAGAGCGTGGCCGAGGCGCTCGAGCTGCCGATCGGCACGGTGCGCTCGCGGCTCAACCGCGCCCGCGCGCACCTGCGCGAACTGCTCGAGCCGAAGGGGAAAAGGAGGGAAAGAACACGATGAAGCCGGTCGACCTGGCGAGGAAGTTGCGGCGTGAGGCCGCGTTCGAGCCGGAGGCGCTCGACCGGGGAAAGGAAGCGCTCATGGCAGCCATCCGGCAGGAGGTCGAGCCTACGCGCCGACCGACGATCATTCCCCAGCTTCCCTATGCGGACATCCGCGCTGCGCTCTCGTTCCTGGAACGCGCGTTCGGATTTCGCGAGATTCCGACCTCGCGAATGGAGGGCGCGGACGGCGTGATCCACCACTCTCTCGTCGAGTTCGGCGGCAGCGTGATCGGGATCGGAACGCAGGGCGCCCACGGCGCGATCAGCCCACAGAGCGGCGGCATCGAGAGTCAGTACATCAGCGTGGCCGTCACCGACATCGAGGCGCACTACCAGCGCGCCCTCGCCGCCGGTGCGCGGATCGCGAAGGAGCCACGCTCGGGCGGACGCGCCTATGAGGCGCTCGACCCCGAGGGCCATCGCTGGCGTTTCGTCGATCAGCGGCTGCGTGAGCTGCCGACGAAAGCATGATGCGCCGGTGAGCGAGCCACACATCCGCAACGTCCGGCCGGACGAGATCGAGGAGGTCTGGCGGGTCCACGTCGCCTCGAGCAACGACGGCATGGCGCGCAGAGGTCAGCGAGCGGAGCGGCCGTTTGACTCTCCGGTGGCGAGCGACGCACGAGCGGGACTCGCCAGCGACCCCGACGGCTACTTCTGCGCCGTCGAGGAAGGACGGATCCGTGGCATGGTCTCGTCCCTCGTCCGCGGCCGGGTGTGGTACCTCTCCATGTTTTTCGTGCTCCCCGGCGATCAGGGACGTGGGGTGGGGCGTGCGCTGCTCGAGCGCGCACTGGCCTACGGCGAAGCACGCGGGGCAGAGATTCGCTTCACCTGGGCCACGCTCGACCCTCGCGCGCAGGCCCGTTACGTGATGGCTGGGATGGTGCCGCGCTGGCCGATCTACCGCGTCGACGGCGATGCCGCGGCGGTGGCGCGACTCAAGGCGCGAGTCACAGTGGATTCGCGCGAGCACGAGCTGCTGTGCGATCCGGGTGTTGCTGAGAAGCTGACCGCCGAGGTGTTCAGCGAGGAACGCGCGGACGATCTGGCGCACTGGCGAAGAGATGGCAGCGCGGCGGTGGCAATCGCGCGCGGCGGCGAGCTCTCCGCATTCGCTTACAGGCGAGGATCACGGATCGGGCCCGCAGCGGGGCGCGACGAGACGGCTCTGCTCCACGCGGTGGCGGCCGCAGCCGCGGCGGGGGCGGTCGGCGGAGAACACGTGACGGCACGCGTGCCCGGTGCGTGCACTTCGCTGCTCCAAGCGCTGCTCGGTTGTGGTTTTCAGCTGGGCGAGCCGACGGTGTTCATGGCCTCGCGGCTATTCGGCCGACCCGAGCTCTATCTTCCGTCGGGGCCCATCCTCTATTAGGTGATGTGACCGACGACGCTTCACTCAGCCGAGTAGGGAGGACGACAACACATGAACGCAACCAAAGGCCTGGTCGTGCCCGCCGGCGGCGGAAAGCATCTGGACATGACAGCGCCCGGCCGTTTCGCCGCGTTGAAGCTCCTCGGCCACGAGACGAACGAGAGCATCATGCTGTTCGAGGAAACCGTTCCCCCCGGCACCAAGAGCCTCTTCCATCTCCATCAGGACAGCGACGAGGTCGCCTGGGTGCTCGCGGGCGAGATCACCTTCAAGATCGGCGACGAGGTCAGCGTCGGCGGGCCGGGCACGTGCGCGTTCTTCCCGCGCAACGTCCCACACGCGTGGAAGAACACCGGCAGCGAAACCGGTCGAGTCGTGTTTCTCTACACTCCCGCCGCCGCCGGAGGCTACGTCGAGGAGCTCTTGAATCGTCCTGGACCGATGAACGACGATGATCGCAAGCAACTTCGCGAGCGCTATCGCTGGGAGATCGTCGGTCCCAACCCGCTTTGAGGAGACGTCATGGCCACCACGCTATCCACATGGACCATCGATCCGGTGCACTCGAGCGTCGAGTTCTCGCTCGACTACATGGGCTTCTCGACCTACCGCACGGGCTTTCGCG
>DAIRVP010000105.1:0-18840 GCA_036802765.1 Candidatus Rokuibacteriota bacterium | reverse complement strand
CCACCCACGCAAAGAATTCATCGGTCGCGTAGTCGAACACCACGAGGTAATACCCAACGTTCATGTGCTCGTTGGCGTCGATCCACTCCAGGCGCACCACGTCACGATAGCGGTCCAGCGGAGCCGCGAGATCAGACATCGAGCGTGACGATCTCCGCCTGCAGCCGGCGCGCGTCGACCCGCAGCCGCGCCACCGAGACCGGCAGGCGAAACCGCCGCGGGCCGGCGCTACCGGGATTGAGGTAGAGCACGCCGTTGCGGCGCTCGACGCGAGGCTGATGGGAGTGGCCCGCGATGACAGCGTCGTAGCCGGCCGCGCGCGGATCGACGTCGAGCTCGTGGATATCGTGCAGCACGTACAGCGCACGGCCGCTCTGCTTCACGACTTCCGTCTCGGCCAGCGCGTTCGCCCAACGACCGCGGTCGTTGTTACCGCGGACGGCCACCACCGGAGCGATGGCCCGCAGCGCGTCCAGCACCTCGGGCGTGCCGACGTCGCCCGCATGCACGATGAGATCGGCGCCGCGGAGCGCGCGCAGCGCTTGGGGACGCACGAGGCCGTGGGTATCGGAGATCACACCGATGCGTGGCATCGCCGGGCGAGCGTAGGCTATCATGTCGCTCCATGCTTCAGAGAACCCGCGACCTCCGAGTCGACAGCTTCCGGCCGCTCGTGCCGCCGGCCATCCTGCTCGAGGAGCTGCCGCTGTCCGAGCGCGGCTCGGAGACGGTGAGCCGAAGCCGCGAGGCCGTCGCCCGCGTGCTCAACGGCGAGGACGACCGTCTGGTGGTCGTCGTCGGTCCCTGCTCGATTCACGATCCCGTCGCCGCCATCGACTACGCGCGACGGCTCAAGCGCGCCGCCGACGAGCATGCCGGCACGCTCTGCATCGTCATGCGCGTGTACTTCGAGAAACCGCGCACGACCGTCGGCTGGAAGGGGCTCATCAACGACCCGCGGCTCGATGGCTCCTTCGCGATCAACGAAGGCTTGCGGCTGGCGCGCCGCCTGCTCGTCGATCTCGCCGATCTCGGCCTTCCCGCGGGCTGTGAATTTCTCGATCCGATCTCACCGCAGTACACCACCGACACCGTGTCGTGGGGAGCGATCGGCGCGCGCACGACGGAGAGCCAGGTCCATCGCGAGCTCGCGTCGGGCCTGTCGATGCCGATCGGCTTCAAGAACGGCACGGACGGTGACGTACAGATCGCCATCGACGCGGTGCGCGCGGGTGCGCACCCGCATCGCTTCCTGGGCGTGACCGAGCAGGGGCTCTGCGCGATCGTCTCCACGCGCGGGAATCCCGACTGCCACGTGATCCTGCGCGGCGGACAGAGCGGACCAAATTACGATGCGGCCAGCGTGCGCAAGGCGGCCTCGGCGCTCAGCGACGCGGGACTGCCGCCACGGCTGATGATCGACTGCAGCCACGGTAACAGCGGCAAGGACCACCGCCGCCAGCCCGTCGTCGCGCACGACATCGCCACGCAGGTGGCCGCGGGCGAGTCCGCGATCGTCGGCGTGATGATGGAGAGCTTCCTCGTCGACGGCCGCCAGGACCTCACCAGCACCGCCACGCTTCGCTACGGTCAGTCGATCACCGATGCGTGCATGAGCTGGGACACCACGCTGACGGTGCTCGCGGAGCTCGCCGCCGCCGTCAACGACCGGCGGCGCGCGCTCCGCTGAACCCCCGGATCTTCACGCCAGCGGCTGGCCGCTGATCCACGACGGCGCGACATCGCGCGGCGCGTAGCGCGAGGCGACATCGCGGGCGCGATCGGCGCCGGTGCCGCGCGGCCCCGTGTCGCGATCGCGCGGCGGCGTCCCGCCACCACCGCCACCCGGTCGGCCGCCCCCGTCGTGTCCCTCACCACCACGACCGCGACGTCGACGGCCCCCGCGACGCGAGCGTCGACGACGCCGACCTGCGTCTCCGCCGCCACCCGTCGTCTGCAGATGTGCGCCCTCGCGGTTGAGCGGGTCGGGTGGCTCGCCCTCGGTCTCGACGTCGGCCTCGCCCGTGTCATGCGGCGGTTCGGGCGAGTGGCTCGGCGCAGCATCCTCCACGTCTGGCGTGATCGGCTCGAACGCGTCGGCGACGGCCTCGACCGGCGCTTCGGACTCGACCGGCGCGGGCGCCGGCGTTGCCTCGCTGCCGCCGACCAGCGTGATCACACCCGCTCGGTTGACCTCGATCTCCTTGATGCGGCGCAATCTGGTGATGAGACGCGGCGAGCCCGGCGGGCGGCTGAAGCCGCGTGCCTTCAGCGCATTGGCCAGCGAGTCGAGCGTGACGGTTCCGCGCGACCGCGCGAGATCGCGAATCACGGCGACGATTTCGTCGTGCGGTGCGGTGTGCGGCTCGGACCCGGCCGCGACGAACGGCTTCGGCGCCGGTTGTGGTTGTTGCGGCGGGTGATGCACGGGCTGATGAACGGGCCGTGGCACACCGTGATCACCGCGGCCGCGACCACCGCGCCGGCGGCGGCGGCGGCCGCCGCGATCGCCATGGTCATAATCACGCTCGACTCGCTCGACCTGCGGCGGTTCCGGCGCCGGCATGCCGAGCAGGCCGCGGTACGACAGCCGACGGAACGTGACGCCGAGGCTGGCGGCGACGTCGCCGACGGCATCGAACGCCCGATCGTCGGATACGATCTCGATCACGTCACCCGGTCGTGCGCCCGCAAGCCATACGCCCGACGCCACCGCGATGCGCAGGTCGCTCCAGTCGCGGACGCCGACGGACGGCGCGCTGTGCACCAGCCCTGCACCGTGTCGCGCGAGCAGCCGCGCCGTATCGTGGCCGATGACGCGCCAGTTACCGACGGCGAAGAATTCCGTGCGCCGGCCGGTGCGATCCACGGCCAGGTGCGAGATCACGCGCGCGATGTGCTCCGCGCGGCTCGTGTTCTCGACGTCGAAGAAGATGGCGCGACGACTCGACGGCAGCGGCCGCGCAGGCTCGGGCTCGGGCACGCGTGCGGCGAGCGTTGGCTCCGGCACGCTCAACGGCAAATCGTCGAGCGACTGTTCCGGCATCTCGAGCGCGGGTGCGCTCGGTGGTTCGTCGACGATCGACGGATGAACTTCGATCTCGGGCGCGGGCTGCGGGCGCGCACGCCCGCGGCTCTTGCGCCGTGCAGGACGTCTGGTCTTTCGAGCTGTCGCCACGATACCTCCTCGGGTCCTCGGCGGACCCACGCACGTCAGTGTACGAACGTCATCTCGCGCCGGCGCGGCAAATTTACGCCGCGCCGCTGCTGGCTCGGAGCGTGCGAAACGTGACCGAGTAGCGCTCCTCGCGTCCCGGCGTTATCGCATGCTGCCACTGCCAGCGGGCGGCGCCGGCGAGTACGTACGCCGAGCGCGGCGCGAGCACGATCGCGCGGGCTCGGCGCGCCGTGTCGCGACCTTGCTGAAACCGAAAGCGACACGCGCCCAGCAGCGAGACGCCGACGACCACGCCGAACGCCGGCGCGTCGCGATGCCAGCCGATGCCGGCGCCCGGCGGGTAGTGCGTCACGAGCACTTCCGCCAAGGCCTCGGGCTCCGCCGAAACCAGTGCCGCCGCGCGAGCGCGCAGCCCGAGCAGGAAGTCCGGTATCACCGGCCCCGGCTCGACACGCCACGTCTCGTACCCGTACGTCCAGCCAAAGTGGATCGTACGCCGGCGCGCCACCTGACCGCGCATGCGCACCTCGCCGAAGGCCAGCGAGCGCAGGCCCGCCAGGAGCGTCGCTTCGTCCTCTGGAGAGAGGATATCCCCGTAATAGCGAAATCCCTCCGGAAGATCGGAAGCGTCCGGAAACAGCATCGCCATCGACCTCAGCATACCGGGTCGCTCACACGAGGTCGGTGGCATGTCGTTCGCAGCCCCGCCGGCCCATGAACGACCCCACGCCGAGTGGCTTCACGCCCGAGCAGGAGCAGTTCGTCACCGAAGTCGTTGCGCGTCTCTGCCGGCGTTACGCGGATGTCATCGAAAAGCTCGCCACCGAGATCCACGCGCTCACGATGGTGCTCCTCGAGAAGCGTCTCATCACGCTTGAGCGGCTCGAGGCGGCGCGCCAGCAGCTCGATCTCGCGTACGACCTCAATCAAGTGCTCCAGATCCGTTCGCTCATCAAGGAGATCGACGAGCTCGACGCGGGCTAGACCCATGCGTGGCTTGCGGTAGGATACCGGCCACCAGAGGAGGTTCTCCATGGCCGAGACCGCACGCATGGCGGTGTTCCACGGGACGGGCAAACCGTTCGAGATCCGCGAATACCCGGTGCCGGAGCCCGAGCCGGGCGCCGCGCTGATCAAGATCGCGCTCGCCAACGTGTGCGGCTCCGACCTGCACTACTGGCGGGGCGAACAGGACTATGCGCGCATGGGACGCCCGCTGCCGCTGAACACCGGTCACGAGCACGTCGGCACCATCGCGAAGCTCGGTGACGGCGTCACGACCGACGCGGCGGGGCGGCCACTGAAGGTCGGTGATCGCGTCGCTTATCGTTACTTCTTTCCGTGCGGGCGGTGCAAGGCGTGCCTCGCGCGCCACTTCAAGTCGTGCCCCGTGCGCCAGGCCAACTGGCTGGTGTCGTGCGAGCAATGGCCTCATTTCCAGGGCGGCTTCGGCCAGTACTTCTATCTGCGCCCCAACCACGCGATGTTCCTGTTGCCGCCGGAAATCACCGACGAGATGGCCGCCGGCGTGAACTGCGCCTACACGCAGGTGTACGCGGGGCTCGACGTCGCGGGTTTCAAGGCCGGCCAGACGGTCGTGGTACAGGGCGCGGGCGGGCTTGGCGTCTACGCGTGCGCGGTGGCGCGCGAGATGGGCGCCAGTCGAGTGATCGTGATCGACGGCATCGACGAGCGGCTCGAGCTGGCTCGCGACTTCGGCGCCGACACATTCGTCGACCTGCGCGAATTCACGACTCCCGACGCCCGCGTGAAGCGCGTTCGCGAGCTGACCGATAACTGGGGCGGCGACGTCGTCCTCGAGCTCGTCGGCCATCCCGGAGTGGTCGACGAGGGGCTGCGCATGACAGCTCCCGAGGGCACGTACCTCGAGATCGGCAACATCAACGTCGGATGGAAGGCCGAGTTCGATCCGTCGTGGATCATCTTCGGCAACCGCCGCATCATCGGGCTCGCTCACTACGAGGCCGAGCACCTGCGCGGCGCGCTCGATCTCATGCAGCGCACGCTGACGAAGTATCCGTGGCGTCGTGTCGTCTCTCACAAGTATCCGCTGGAGGAGATCAACCGCGCGTTCGCCGAGCAGGACAAGGGACATGTGACGCGCGCCGCGATCGTCCCCAACTGAAGCGTGACCGAGGAGCGCCCCGATTCACTCGGGGCGCGACGAGCGCTGGCCGGGGAGTCCGAGGGGGCGTAGCCCCTTCGCTCGGTCAACTTGGGGGGCCATGTCGGGGCCCCCCGTGTCCAACAGCCCGCCGAATTCGCGCCACGACCAGAGCGCGTTCTGCTCGATGAGCGCGTTGGCCGTCACGTACAGCGCCAGGATGCGCTCGATGCGCGGGGCAGCGACCGGGTCGTCGCCCGTGAGACGGCGCGGCGGTCCGGCGAGCGACAGATCGATGTGGTCCAGGGTATGCCGCCCGAAGCCGTAGAACCAGAAACCGTCGCGGTCGGCGAGCCCCGCGCCCTCTTCATAGACCTCGCTCAGATAGGCGGGGCGATCGGAGAGGCAGTCCGCGGCCAGCGCACAGCTGACGTCGCGGCCCCCGAACGACGACACGCGCGGCGTGAGCCCGGCCAGGCCGAGAATCGTCGGCGTGATGTCGAGCTGGCTCACCATACCGTTCACGGCACGCGGCCGATACACGGACGCCGAGCGCAGCGACGGATCGACCCAGACCGCGAGCGGCACGTTGAAGTGTCCCGCGGCGTTCTCGACGTCGTTGTTCGCGATTCGCTCATGCCGACCGTGGTCGCCGAGCACGAACACGACCGTATCGCGGAGGGCGCCGTCGCGCTCCAGCGCGCGGAAGAACCGCTCGAACTCGAGGTCGACGTAGCGGAGCGCCGGCACGTACTGATCGCGCTCCGGCCGCAGCGCGACCACGTCGGGATGATCGCTCGGCATCCCGAACGGATGATGGGTACCCAGCGTCAGCGTGGTGAGGAAATACTGACGCCCGCCGGCACGGAGCTTGTCGATCTCCACCCGCACGCGGTCGAACAGCGCGCCGTCGGCGATCCCGAGGCCGGCGCGTGGTGCGCTCGGCGGAAATCCGCTCTCGTCGATCAGCTCTTCGAGCCCGTTGCGCGCCATGAACAGGCCCAGACGTGAGTGGCTCTGATCGCGGTTTTGACCGAGCACCATCCGTGTTCGATAGCCGGCACGGGCGAGCAGCGTCGGCAGGCAGAGGTAATCGTTGGCGTATCGGGCCTTGGTCGCGGCCGTCCCCTGGCGCGGCAGGTACGAGCACAGCGAGGCGAACAGACCGTGGAACGTCTGCGCGCCGTTGGAGTGGAACTGCGCGAACGTCACGCTGTCCGCGAACAGCGTATCGAGAAACGGCGTGACGCGGACACCGGCGATCGTGCGGCCGAGAAACCGCCGGTCGAGCGCCTCGAGGAAGATCACGAGAACATTCGGGCGACGCGGGAGCCGCGACGGCCGCGGGTCCTCGAGGTGCACGAGCGGAAACCGTGGCGACAGAAACTGCGCGCCCGGCGCCAGCAGCTCGCGCGCGATGGGGATGGCCCGCGACTCCGGCATGAGAGTCTCAACAGCGCGCGGGATGGTGTGGGGCCTGGCCGCTGTCTCCACCGACGTCTTCACGATCCAGATCGGACTCTGCGCCAGCGCGTAGAACGTCGAGCTTCCGATGGGTGCCGCCTGCACCGAGTCGGGGCCATCGGGGTGCAGCCCCCAGGCGCCGACGACGACGAGCACAGGCAGCGCGACGGCGGTGGCCCGCGGCCACGCCCGCAGCGTCGGCGCGACAGCGCGTCGGAAGAACACCCGCCAGACGAAAATCGCCGCCGTCAGCAGGGTCGCGTATCCGGCGACGCGCGCCGCCCACGTGCGGACGTCGCCGAGCTCAGCGGCCGTCTGCGCGCCGACCTGGCTGCCTCCGAGCTGGCCGTGGCGGCCCTGGCCGATCATGTCGGCAACATATTCCATGAAGACCGCGTCGAGGCGCTGTCCGCTATAGAGGTAGTAGCCCATGTCGACGGTCAGGATCGTGATGTACGCGACCGCGAGCACCCCGCCCACGAGGCCAACCGTTCGCGCGAGGACGGCGCCGGCTCGGCGCCGATTACGCAGCGCCACGGACGTGGCGACGAGCGACGCGACGAGCAGTGCGCCAAGCATGCCCACGCTGGCGGTGATGAGATCCGCACGCAATCCGGTGAAGAGCGTCAGCCCGAGCACGCCGGCGGAGGGTATTTCGCGTCTTGCCGTAGCCAAGATGAGGAACACTCGCTGCGCCTGCTGCACGACCACCAGCAGCAGCCACCAGAAGACGAAGCGCTGCGTCAACGAAGACGCCACCTGCGCGGAGGAACATATCACAGCGCGGGTGTAAGATCGCGTCCGCAACGCGAGGAGGACGCATGGAACGCGAGCTGTGGCGGTGGGACGCGGTCGATCTGGCCGCCGCAATTCGAACACGCCGGATCTCGAGCCGCGAGGTCACGCAGGCGGTGCTGGAGCGCCTCGCCGCGGTCAACCCCGCGCTCAACGCGGTCACCGTGCTGCTCGCCGACCAGGCGCTGGCCGCCGCCGACCGCGCCGACGCAGCCGTGCGTCGCGGCGACGCGCTCGGCGTGCTACACGGCGTGCCGGTCACGATCAAGGAGAACGTCGATCAGGAGGGCGCGGCGACGACGAACGGCGTGCCGGCGTTCAAGGACGTCATCGCGTCGAGCGACAGCCCGCCCGTGGCGAACTGGAAGCGCGCGGGCGCCATTGTCGTCGGGCGCACGAATACGCCCGCCTTCAGTCTGCGCTGGGACACCGACAACGAGCTGCGCGGCCGCACGTACAATCCGTGGAATCGCCGCCGAACGCCGGGCGGAAGCAGCGGCGGCGCGGCGGCGTCACTCGCCGTCGGCATCGCGCCGCTCGGACACGGCAACGATCTCGGCGGCTCAGTGCGCTATCCCGCATATTGCTGCGGCATCGCGGGCATCCGGCCGACGCTTGGCCGCGTACCGTCCTACAACCAGACGGCGGCCGACGAGCGGCCACCGGGAACACAGCTCATGTCGGTTCAGGGTCCGCTCGCGCGCCGCGTGCGCGACGTACGGCTGGGCCTGGCCGCGATGAGCGCGCGCGACCCGCGCGATCCATGGTGGGCGCCGGCGCCGCTCGTCGGCGAGCCGGTCGCGCGGCCGATCCGCGTCGCGCTCACCATCGATCCCGCGAAGCTCGGCGTGCACGCCGACGTCGCGGCCGCGGTGCGCGCCGCGGGCAATGCGCTCGCCAACGCGGGTTACGCGGTCGAAGAGGTCGAGCCGCCGGAGGTCGAGGGCGTGGCCACGACGTGGACGACGCTCTGCGTCAACGAGATGCGCCACGTCACCCAGCCGTTCATCCGCAAATATGGCGGCACCGACATCAACCGCTCGCTCGATCTCACGCTGGCGGCGGTGCCCGACGTCGACCTCGACGGCTATCTCAAGGCGCTCGCGCTGCGCAGCAAGCACGTGCGTGACTGGACGCTCTTCATGGAGCGTTATCCGCTCGTCGTTGGGCCCGTGTCGACGGAGCCGCCGTTCGAGATCGGCTTCGACACTGCCGGGCCCGAGCGGCATGCCGAAGTCTCGCGGGCACAGCGTCTGCTCGTGGCCGTCAACCTGCTCGGATTCCCGGCGGTCGCGGTGCCGACCGGGGTGGCCGGTGGCCTGCCGATGGGCGTGCAGATCATCGGTGCGCGCTATCGCGAAGATCTCTGCCTCGACGCCGCCGAGGCCATCGAAGCCCAGCGACCGCTCCCGACGCCGATCGATCCCGTCGTGTGACGACGGAGGAGGACCACCAATGGCCGGCGATAGCATCTATCGGGTAACGGATCTGGTCGGAACCAGCAAAGTGTCGTGGGAAGACGCCGTGAAAAACGCCGTGAGCACCGCGTCCAAGACGCTGCGGGATCTGCGCGTCGCCGAAGTCACGCGCTTCGACGTCACCATCGACGAAGGCAAGGTGACGGCGTTCCGCGCGCGCGTGAACGTATCGTTCAAGTACGAGGCGTAGTCGGCCGGCTCAGCCGGCGGCGACCACGTCGACGAAGCAGGTGTTGAAGGTCGCGGCCGCCGCCGGCGACGCGACATCCGCGGTCAGCACGTTGGCGCACCCGTGCGTGTCCTCGCCGCGCGCGTTCGGCGCGAACCACGCGCCCTCCTTGATGGATACGACGCCCGGCGCCACGCGATCGGTGACGCGTGCCGGCAGCGTGGTGGCGCCCCGCTCGTTGAACACGCGCACCGGCTGACCGTTCGCGATGCCCCGGGCCGCGGCGTCGGTGGTGTTGATCCAGACGTCGTCGTGATCGGCGCGCTTGAGGATCGGCTGGTTGTCGTGGATCGAGTGCGTGCGCGCGCGCGACTTCGGCGTGAGCAGGCGCAGCGGATAGCGCGCGTCGTGCGCGTCGGCGATCCAGGTGGGGATGGGCGGGATCGCCCCGAGGCCGTAGGGATCGGGCTTCGCCGCGATCGCCATCGAGTAGATCTCGATCTTGCCCGACGGGGTGCTGAACCGGTGGCGCTCCGGATCGCGGATCTCGTTCGCGAACGCGACCGCGTCGTCCGGAGCGGGCAGACGGGCGAGGCCGCGCGCGCGGAACGCGTCGAAGTCGTCGATGGTCTCCCGCGTCAGCTCACGCAGCCATTGCTCTTCGTTCTTGTCGCTGTAGTCCTCGATGCCGAGCCGCCGCGCGAGCTCCGCGCAGATGTCGAAGTCGTTGCGGCACTCCGCGACCGGCGCGATGGCCTGCTTCATGTAGATGACGTAGTGCCCCGCGCCCGCCCACGGCGTGTGCACGTCATTGCGCTCCCAGAACGTCGTGGCGGGAAGCACGATGTCTGCATGGCGCGCGGTCGGCGTGATGAAGTGGTCGTGCACGACCATGAATTCCAGCCGCTGCGCGGCGGCCATCGTCTTCGCAACGTTGGGCGCCTGATTGAACAGATCGCCGCCCACCGAGTAGACGAGCTTGATGTCGGCGGGATATCCGCCGGCGCGGCCCCGATCCAGCAGATCGGCGAGCAGCGGCGTGGCGACGCGGGCGTTCGCCGGATTGGGCCCGGGCGGCAGACTCTTGACCCCGTTGCGCCCGGTGGCGCCGTTACTCACGCCGGAGTTGCCGCCAACGACGCCGATGTTGCCGGTGATGGCGGCCAGCGCGTATGCGGCGCGGTGGAATTGCTCACCGTGAGCGGTGCGTCCAGGCGCGTATCCGCACTGCAGGGCCGCGGGTTTCGCCGTCGCGTACTCGATCGCGAGACGCCGGATCGTCTCCGCGGGCACGCCGGTGATCGCGGCTGCCCACTCGGGCGTCTTGCGCACGCCGTCGGCGAGCCCGAGCAGGTACGAACGATAGGAGGCGCCCGCCAGCGCGTCGGCCGGCAGGTGCGCTTCGTCGAAGCCGAGCACGTATCGATCGAGAAAGGCCTGGTCGTGCAGCCTCTCGGTGACGATCACGTAGGCCATCGCGATGAGCGCCGCCGCATCGGTCGACGGCCGGATGAACACGTGCTCATCGGCCAGCTCGTAGCTCGTCCGCGTCCGACGCGGATCGACGCACACGATGCGCACGCCGTGCTTCTTTGCGAGCTTGAGGTATTGCAGCGTTCCGGTGCCGAACGTGCCGTCGCCTGGACTCCAGCCCCACATGAGGATCAGCCGCGAGTTGACGTAGTCACTCGGCTCGCGCCCGGCGCTCTTGTAGTCTGCCTTGGCGCCGTAGGTCATGTGGACGGAAAACACCTCGGCCTCCGCTGAGATGTTCGACCACAGCTCGGTGCAGCCGCCGAAGCGGTGCAGCAGACGCTGAGCCGTGACACGCGCGTTGTGCAGCATCGACAGGCTGCCCGTGCGCGAGCAGTCGAGGATGGCGGCAGGCCCATACGTGTCTCGGACACGGCGCATTTGCCGCGCGACCTCGTCGAGCGCCGCGTCCCAGGAGATGCCCTCGAACTCGCCGGACCCGCGCGGCCCCGTCCGCCGCAGCGGATGGGTCAGCCGGTCGGGGTGATTCACGCGCTCGGCCTGGCCGAAGCCGCGGACACACGCGTGCAGCGGCGGGACTTCGGGCGTCCACTTGCGCGGGTCGGTGCTGATCTTCACGATGCGGCCATCGCGGACGTGGGCGTTCACGACGCACCGCCCGCCGCAGTTGTGTCCGCACGTGCTTGTGACGACGGTCTCGCCCGGTTTCGCGGCAACGCGGGGCGCCTCGTACAGAATGTGCCGAGCCATCGCGTCGCTCAGGATACCATTGCCGTGTGTCACGAATGTCGGGCCGTTTGCGCGCACGCTTCGCCGCCGCTCGGGAGCGGCATCGCGAGCGCCATCGCCCAACCGGTTTCGGCTTCGCCCTCGCCGACTCGATCGACTATCTGGACGGCGCCACGTGGGACACGCTCGCAGCCGGGCACAGCCTCTTCCTGCAGCGCCGTTACCTCAGCGCCCTCGAGCAGGCGCGCCCCGACAATCTCGAGCCGCGCTACGCGCTGATCTTCCGCGCGCGGCAGCCGGTGGCCGCCGTGGTCATGCAGATCGTCACGGTCACCGGGACGCGATTCATGAAGACGCCCGCGCCGGCGGAGGGGCGTTCGCCGCGCACCATGCTGCGCCGGGCGCTGCGCCCGGCGATGCGTCGCGCGGGAGAGGCCGTCCGCGAACGCGTGCTGGTCTGCGGCAACCTGCTGTCGTGGGGTTTCCACGCGGTCGCCTTCGCGCGTGACGAGGAGCCCGCAGCAATCTGGCCGGCGGTCGCCGAGGCGATCTATCGAGTGCGCCGTGGCGAGCGGCTGGCCGGCCAGAGTGACTTCGCGGTCGTCAAGGATCTCTCGGGCGCCGACCGTGACGGCGCGGAAGCGCTCCGGCGCTTCGGCTACCGTCCCGTGGAGTCGGATCCGAACATGGTCCTCGAGATCCCGGGCGCGTGGCGCACCTATGATGACTATCTCGCCAGTCTCAACGCGAAATACAAGAATGCCGCACGCAAGGTCGCCAGCGACCTCGCGCAGGCGGGTTGCGTCGTGAGCCCGCTGGCCGACGTGGGGGTCGAGGCCAAGCGGGTGCACGAGCTTTATCTCAGCGTGGTCGACCACGCCGCCGTCCGTCCGATCACGATGCCGGTGGACTTCTTCCCCACGCTGGCAGCGGCACTCGGTGACAATTTTCGCGCGACCGTCGTCCGCCGCGACAATCGCCTCGTCGGCTTCATTAACGTGCTGCGCGACGGGGACACGGCGGTGCCGTACTACATCGGCTTCGAGCGCGCGGGCGGGGTCGGCAGCACGGTGTACCTCGCGCTCCTGCATTCGGTCATCGGCGAGGCCATCGCGATGCGCTGCCGCCGCATATCGTTCGGCCGCACCGCGCTCGAGCCGAAGGCCGGGCTGGGCGCACGGCCCGAGCGGCTGTGGCTGTGGGCCCGCCACCGCAATCCCGCGATGAACTTGCTCGTCCGGAATCTGCTGCGGGCCGTGCCGCACGGCCAGGCGCCCGACCGCAACCCGTTCAAGCGCGCGCGGGCGGTTGGCGAATGATCCGACGCGCGAGGCTGCTCTCGATCGTGTTCGCTCTCGCCGCGTGCGCGTCGCCGGCGGCGAACCGGCCGCCTGAGTTCCGCGCCGTCGACGTCCGCGCCATGGACGAGTGCCACGACTTCGCCGAGCAGACGCTGCCGAACTCACCGGTACGTGGCAACGGCGCCGGACGCTTCACCATCTATCCCGCGCGCAGCGCCGAGTCGCTGCAAACACTTTTCGATCTCTGTATGCAGGCCAAGGAGGCGCTAAAGTAACGTCGCCTTGGACATAGCCCTCGCGATGGCGGCTCCCGCCTGCTGCGTGTGCTGCAGGACGGCGATTTTTTCGGCGAGATCGCGCTCATCGACAACGTTCCGCGCACCGCCACGGTCCGCGCGCGTACCGCCTGTCTGCTCCTCGTCCTCACCCGCGACGATTTTCGGCGCGTGCTTGAGGCGTCGCCCGAGCTGCGCGCGTTGTTCGAGCGCGCCGCTCATGCGCGTCGCGAGGCGGACGCTCGCACGCAGCCCGAATAGAACGGGCGCCGAGCCCGGTCTGTTACCTCGGGCGTGCCGGAACTTTGACCCACGCCTCGGAGCACGTCGGCACGCTCGGATAGTAGCCGTTGGCGCTCGGACAGAAGTACCACTGCGCGACTTCACCCGACGAGGCTGTCGGGACTGACGACGATGGCGCGGCACTCACCGGAGGCGGCGGCGCCGACGGTGGAGGCGGCGCCGCGGAGTCGGCAGCAGGCGCGGCTGGGGGAGGTGGTGGCGGCGACGAGCCGACCGGTGCCGAAGGCGCCGAGACAATGGGAGGTGCGGGCGCCGATGCAACCGGCGGCGGTGCGGGTGCCGCGCCAGGCACGATCGGAGGCGGCGGCGGAACAGCGACGGGCACGGCGCTGACCCAGACCCAGTGATACGGCACGTTGAAGCCGTCACCCGCGATCTCGTAGTAGCCCGTCGGATAGCGGACGATGGTCGCGGCCGGAACGGGACGAAGCACGACCTGACCGCCGCTCCACCACCAGACGTAGTACGGCGACCACACACCCGGCGTGATCTCATATCGCCAGCCGAAGCGAGGCGCAAACGCCCATCCGCGCCGTTCGAACCGGCGATCGTCGCGCCGCTCCTCGCGGCGCTCGAATCGCTCATGGCGCTCCTGCGCTACGGCCAGGGCGGGCAAAGTCACGAGACTTGCGAGCAGAACCGACGCCGCGACGACGACCGATCGAGCCACGGGCAGCACCTCCTGAAAAATCCGCGCCACTCACTCGGGATTGAGACGATCGAGCCGACCGATGCATTTAGGAAAACACGCGCGCCCGGTGAAATAGGATGCGGTTCCGCACCGTCTGGGTTGGTGGAGGGATAAAGCCGTGAAACCAATCCACCGTGTGCGCGTCCTTTCGGTAGGGCTTTCAAAGGCCGTCGTGACGCGGTTCACCGCGACAGTGATCCTCGCCACGTTCGTCGCGCTCGGAACCGGCGGTTGCCTGCTCGTACCGTGGCCGGTGCCGGTCGGCGGGGGCGGACACCACCATCACCGATAGCGTTCGCATTATTGCTGCGGTTTCGCCGCTCGGCAGCGGGCGCCGCTGGTCTTCCGCTTGCGTGTGGTGGATGAGGTTCGAGCGAACCGAGTGTAAGCCCTAAACAGGAGGAGAGACTGATGAAGAACCGCAAAATGATGGCCGCCGCGCTGCTGACCGCCGCCGCTCTGGCGCCGGGTTTCGTGTTCGTCGGCGCTGCGTCGGCGCAGGAAACGAAGGAGAAGAGCGGACGCAAGGGCCAGACAATGACCATGGACCAGGTGCCGCAGCCCGTGCAGCAGACGATCACGCAGGAGGCCAAGGGCGGTACGGTCGGCTCCATCAAGCAGGAGACCTCGCGCGGCAAGACGTTCTACGTCGCAGAAGTCACCGACACGAACGGCAAGAAGCACCATGTCCGCGTCAATGAGGACGGCACGCTGATGAGCGGCCGTTCGGCGCGCAGCTCGAAGAGCACCAGCGAGACCACGACCAATACGACAAAGTAACCACTGACCCGCGATCGCGGACGCGGCCCACAAACGTCGCGTCCGCGACCGCGGACTCCTCGCACCACGGGCCGCTCCCCACCATTCTCCGCGCCGATGTAGGCCCGCAGCGCCTTGCCCCTCGGATCAACGGGCGCTACGATCCCCGCAGCCCGGGCAACCAGGACCCCTAGTCGCGAGGCATGTTCGTCCACGAGGGAGGCAACATGATAGGTGCCGTCAAGGTGATCAGCGGCACCGCGCACCCAGAACTCGCGCGGGATATCTGCAAGTATCTGGGGACCGACCTCTGCCGCACGACAGTCGTACGCTTCTCGAACGAGAACATGCTCGTCCAGATCGATGAAAACGTGCGCGAAGCCGATGTCTTCGTGATCCAGCCGTCGTGCCCGCCCGTCTCGGACGGAATCATCGAGCTCTTGATGACGATCGACGCGCTCAAGCACGCCTCGGCGGGGCGCATCACGGCCGTCTTGCCATATTTCCCCTACGCGCGTTCGGACAAGAAGGATCGGCCCCGCGTCTCCATCAGCGCGCGTCTCATGGCGGACCTGCTGCAAACAGCCGGGGCCGACCGCATCCTTACCATGAACCTTCACTCGCCTCAGGTACAGGGCTTCTTTCGCATTCCGACCGACCAGCTCCAGGCGGCCCCTCTCCTGTGCGATTACCTGCGCGAAAGCCGTGATCTCGCGAACTATGTGCTCGTTGCTGGCGACGTGGGCGAGGCGAAAGACCTCGACCACTACGCGGCCCGTTTGGATTTGCCGATCGCCATCGTGGACAAGCGACGCTACGGAGATGATGAGGTCGCGCGCGCGGTGAACCTGATCGGTGACGTCAAGGGGAAAGTCGCGCTCATCGTGGATGACGAAGTGGCGAGCGGTGGAACTCTTATGGAGGCCGCGCGCTTCGTGCTCGAGCATGGCGCTGTCGCCGTGGAAGCCTGTGTCGTCCACCCCGTGCTATCGGGGAAGGCGGTGAATCGCATCGAGGCCTCGGCGCTTCGCGAGCTCATCGTGACGGACACGATTCCGCTTCCCGCCCCCAAGCGCATCGCCAAGATTCACGTCACGTCGGTGGCGCGACTCTTCGCGGACGCGATTCATGCCATCCACGACGGATCAAGCGTCTCGCGCCTCTTTCGCTGAGTCGTGGTGAGTGATTTGACGCGCTGACGCCGTCAGGCTACCTTCGCTTGCCGTAGCCCCCCGGCCCCGTTTCGAGGAGGCTCGGCATGAAGTGTTCTCAGTGTCTACAGGACAACCTCTCGCACGCTCTGTTTTGTCTGAAGTGTGGTGTCCCCCTTGACGGGCGCACTCCCATTGCGAACTCGTACGCCGATCTGAAACGCGAGATCGAAGGGCTGAAGGGCGAGAACGAGGGGCTGAGGCGCTCGCTTGACGATGCCGTCGAACGCGAGGCAGCGACGGGCGAGGTTCTGCGGGTGATCAGCCAGTCGCCCACCGACGTGCAGCCCGCATTCGACTCTATCGCGTCCAGCGCCCTCCGCCTGTGTGATGGCATTGCGAGCTTCGTGTTCCGTCACGACGGCACGCTGATCCACCTCGCGGCCGTCGATAGCGTCGAAGGCGTCGACTTGGAGCCGCTGCGGCATATCTTCCCGGCGCCTCCGGACCAAGTGACATTTGTCGGCCGCGCAGTCGCGGAGGGACGACTTCTCTATATCGCCGATATCGACAATGACCGGGATGCACCGCCATCGCTCGTCGAGTTCGCGCGCGCGAATGGCTTCCGGAGCATCATCGCCGCGCCCATGCTGCGCCACGGGCATACCATCGGCGGCATCGGGGTCACTCACCGGAACGTGGACGGCTTCACATCCAAGCAAGGCGCGTTGCTCCAGACGTTCGCCGACCAAGCCGTGATCGCGATCGAAAACGTGCGGCTGTTCACCGAGCTGCAGGAGAAGAATCGTGCATTGACGGAGGCTCATGAGCAAGTCTCCGAGGCGCTGGAGCGGCAAACGGCGACGAGCGAGATCCTCCGGGTCATCTCCGGTTCGCCGACCAATCTGCAACCGGTTCTTAACGCAGTCGCGGAGCGAGCGGCCAGGCTGTGCAGCGCCGATGACGTCAAAATCCACCTCGTCGCTGGCGACACGCTGCGATTGGCGGCCCAGGTTGGACCAATTCCTTCCGTCGAAGCGAGACCGATCATCCCGACGAGGCACATCGGTCGAGCGGTTCTCGAACGTCGGACGATTCATCTTCATGACATGCGGATTGCCCTGGATCAGTTCCCGGATGCGGCGGGTGACGTCCGCACCTTCGGTGCTCGTACTGCACTCGCAACGCCGCTCCTTCGAGAAGGCGTGGCGATTGGTGTCATTCAGATTCGTCGGCTAGAGGTCAAGCCGTTCTCTGAGAAGCAGATCGCTCTTCTGGAGACCTTCGCCGACCAGGCCGTCATCGCTATAGAGAATGTGCGGCTGTTCAAGGAGCTGGCGACGCGCAACGGCGAGCTCACCGAGGCGCTCGATCGGCAAACGGCGACGGCCGAGGTTCTGCGTGTGATTAGCCAATCGCAAAGCGAGGTGCAGCCGGTCTTCGATACCATCGTGGACAACGCCATGCGCCTGTTCCGGGCGTGGGCGGTAGCGGTGATGCGATTAGATGGGCAGTTCCTGCATCTCATCGCGGCGCGTGGCGGCTTGCCCGGAACCGAGGAATATCTGCGACGACAGTCTCCCTG
Source organism: Candidatus Rokuibacteriota bacterium (assembly GCA_036802765.1). Lineage (GTDB taxonomy): Bacteria > Methylomirabilota > Methylomirabilia > Rokubacteriales > CSP1-6 > AR12. Next base: position 1,343 of record DAIRVP010000105.1, on the reverse strand, counting down.
GCCGATCCATGGGGTACTCCCCGGCTCGCGCTGCGTCGTCGACCGGACCGTAATCCACATTCCAGACGCCGAGTCAGATCCCACCTTGGATGAGGAAATGCGTGAGCTTGCACGCACGCGAGGGTACCGATCCGTCCTCGCCGCTCCAATGCTGCGTGACGGGCAGCCCATCGGAGCGCTCACGATTACTCGTGCTGAGGGTGGCCCATTTTCGTCAGCCGAGATCGAGTTGCTCCAGACGTTTGCCGATCAGGCCGTGATTGCCGTCGAGAACACACGGCTCCTCGCGGAATTGCGGGCGCGCACCGCCGAGCTCACGCGGTCAGTAGACGAGCTGAAGGCCTTGGCGGACGTGAGCCGTGCTTTGAGCTCGACGCTCGAGCTCGATGCGGTGCTGCAGACCATCGTGACCCGGGCCAGCCAGCTGGCCGTCACCGACGCCTGCTCCGTCTTCGAGTACGACGAGGCGACGGAGGCCTTCTACCTTCGCGCCACCAACAACCTCGATGACGAGGTGGTCACCCTCGCCCGGCAGACACCGACCCGCAAGGGCGAAGGTGTCCAGGGCCGCATGGCGGTGACGCTTCAGCCGGTGCAGGTGCCCGACATTGCAGAGGAGGATGCGTACCACGGTCCGCTTCGCGACATCCTGCTCAAGACGGGGACCCGCGCGGTGCTCGCCATTCCGATGCTGCGCGAGAACGAGCTGATCGGGGGCCTTACGGTGAACAAGCGCACGCCCGGCGAGTTTTCGCCAGAGGTCATCGAGCTGCTCACGACCTTCGCAACTCAGTCCGCGCTGGCCATCCAGAACGCTCGGCTGTTCCGCGAGATCGAGCAGAAGAGTCGTGAGCTGGAGGCAGCCAGCCAGCACAAGTCCGAATTCCTCGCCAACATGTCGCACGAGCTGCGCACGCCGCTGAACGCGGTCATCGGCTTCTCCGAGGTCCTGACCGAACGGATGTTCGGAGAATTGAACGAAAAGCAGGAAGAGTATCTGAAAGACATCCACGCCTCGGGACAACATCTCCTGTCCCTGATCAACGACATCCTCGATCTGTCGAAGATCGAGGCTGGGAAGATGGATCTGGAGCTATCGGAGTTCGACCTCGCCATGACGATCGACAACGCTTTGATGCTCGTCCGCGAGCGGGCCGCACGGCGGAGCATCACGCTCAACACGGCGGTCGACGAGCGGGTCGGGCAGGTCCAGGCCGATGAACGGAAAATCCGCCAGGTCCTTCTGAACTTGTTATCGAATGCGATCAAGTTCACGCCCGAGAGCGGTCGCATCCACGTGGAGGCGAGATCAGTGAACGAATCCATTGAGGTCTCGGTCACCG
>DAIRVP010000104.1:0-18843 GCA_036802765.1 Candidatus Rokuibacteriota bacterium | reverse complement strand
GAGCCCCCGGTTGACGCCGGCCACGCGCGCGGCCGCGTCTTCGGCACACGCGCAGCGCCACAAGATGGTCGATTCCGGAAACTCCCCCACGCGGCCGCCGAGATGCTCGAGGAGGCCCAGATACGTTTCGACGTGTCGTGACTCGTCCCAGACCTGCCGCGCCATGTCCATCGTGAATTCCCACGGCGCATCCGGAAAGTCGTACACCGTGCGACCGGCGCCCTCCATCGCCTGCAGCTCGCCGACCATGATCCCGTGCACGCGCTCGCGGATGGACTCGCGGCTCGCCAGATCGGGAAACGGAGGCAAGCCCTGGTCGACCTTCAGCTGCGCGACGTCGCGCGCACGCATGCGCACGAAGCGATCCTCGCGCGCGAGCTTGTCGTATGCGATCGGCCGGTCCATTGTGGCCCCCTGGATGAACAGCGGTTCAGTCGAGAAGTGTAGCCGACGCACCAGGCGGCCGCAAATCAACGACCGGTCAAGCCGATGCTCGGCAGCTGTCACGCACCGCGGCGATCAGCTGCTGCGTCGCGGGCGATGCCAAGCGGCTCGCGCTCTCGATGAGGCTGATGTGCCGGATGAGCGTTGGATGCTCGATGCGCATGGCACGCAGTCCCACGAGCCCGGCGGTCTCATCGATCGTCGAGCGTGAAACGATCGCGACGCCGAGCCCTGCCTTGACCAGCGCCAGCGCCGTCGGTACATAGCTGACCTCGAAGGCCGGCTGCACCGGATGGCCGATCGACTCGAACGCGGCGTCGATGAGCGTTCGCACGCTGTAGTGGTCGTCCATCAGGATCAACGGATACGCGATCAGGTCCCTGAGCCCGATCGAGGCACGCCGCTCCAGCGGATGGCCGGGCGGAAACACGGCGCTGACCGGGACATCCATGAGCACCGTCGTCTTCAGGTCGGGATCGCGCGTCATCGGACTACCGATGCCGAAGTCGGCTTCCCCGGACTTGACGAGCGCGCTCACCCGCTCCGCTACACCGTCGCGCAGCCGGACCATGATGCCCGGGTGTCGAACCTTGAACGCGGCGACCGTGGCCGGTAGCAGTGTCGAGGCAATCGACGGCAGGGCGGCGACGGTGACGGTCCCGCGTCGCCGCTGAGCGAGATCTCTGGCACCGGCAGCGACCGAGTTGATCTCAGCGATGACCCGCTCGACGACGGGCAGGAACTGGAGGCCGATCTGCGTCAGGGTCACTGAGCGGGTCGTACGGTCCAGCAGTCGTACACCCAGCGCTTCCTCGAGGTGTCTGATTCTCACCGTCAGCGCCGGTTGCGACATGTTCAGAGACCGGGCGGCGCGGGTGAAATTTCCAAGCCGAGCGACCCCCAGGAACGCCTCCAGCTCCCTGAGGGTGAAATTCATAGCGCAAATATATGACTGTCATAACGAATATTCAATTGCCCGAAGGCTGGGCACGGGCGCACTCTCCTGCCGCGCGACGAGCGGTGTCCCCCGACCCAAGGAGAACGTTAATGAACGCACGAACGCGCCCCACGGTTTCCGCCATGCTGCTCATCGTGTTTGCAGTGGTTCTTGCCTGCGCCCTGCCCATTCGAGCCGATGCTCGCATCACGACGGTATCGATCACGACCACCGAATCGCCGACGTTCGGCGGCTACGCATGGCCCGGCGTGGGCACCTACGACAAGATCGTCGGCGTCGCCTTCGGCGAAATTGACCCGAATGATCCCAAAAACGCGGTCATCGTGGACATCGCGCTCGCCCCTCGAAACGCCAGGGGCAACGTCGAGTACTCGTTCGACTTCTACATCCTCAAACCCACGGATCTGAGCAAAGGTGCGCACAAGGTGATGTACGAGCCGCCGAACCGCGGCCGGAAGACGTGGGCGTCCCTGGGCCGGTTTCCCGTAGGGGGCAACGATCCGGGATCGGTGACCGATCCCGTCGCGCTCGGCAACGCGTTTTTGATGCCGAAGGGCTTCACGATGGTGTGGAGCGGATGGGACAAGTCGGCGGGCAACAACGGAGCGAACTTCAACACGCGGATCGGCGGAACGGGCGGGCCCGGCACGCCGCTGGCGGTCGCCACGAACAACGGCCAGCCGATCACCGGTCCCGCCTACGAGTACATCGTCGTGGGACCGAACACGACGTCGTTCACGTTGTTCTACCCGGCCGCGCCACAGGACAACGGCGTGTTGACTCATCGCGTGCATCTCAACGACAAGCCCGATACGGTTCCCGCCTCCGGATGGGAGTACACGAACGGCAACAAAACGGCGATCCGGCTGAAGCCGGCGGGGACGCCGTTCACCGCGAACGACATCTATGAGTTCTCGTACACGGCGACCGGTCCATCGGTGAACGGTTTGGGATTCGCGGCCGTTCGGGATTGGAACGCGTGGCTGCGCTACGAAGCGGGCGATGATCATGGCACGGCCAACCCGCTGGCCGGCGACATCCAGCGCATCTACACGGAGATCTCGTCGCAGCCCGGCCGCTTCTTGAACGACTTTCGGCATCTCGGGTTCAACCAGGCCGAGAACGGCAAGAAGGTTTTCGACGGCCTGATGCAGTGGATCGCGGCGGGCGACGGCATCAACATGAACTACCGGTGGTCGCAGCCGGGACGGACGGAGCGCAACCGTCAGGACCACCTCTACGCCGAAGGCGTCTTCCCGTTCGCCAACGTGTCGACGACGGACCCGTTCACAGGCAAGACGGACAGCCGCTACGCTCGGTGCACGGCGACGAACACGTGTCCGTACGGCGTCGAGATCTACTCGGCGAACGAGTACTGGGTCAAGCCGGCCTCGCTGCTGCACACGACGCCCGACGGCAAGACGGACCTGCCTGATTCGCCGTTCACGCGGAACTATTTCATCTCCAGCCATCAGCACGGCACCGGCGATCCGACGTCGAAGGGCAACTGCCAGCAGCTGCAAAACCCGCTCGATTCGGCGCCGATCCAGCGCGCGCTCTTCCTCGCGCTGGACGCCTGGACCTACGGCACGCCGCCGCCGGACAGCCGGATCCCGACCCTCGCCGACAAGACCATGGTGCCGCCGCTGCCGCAGTCCAGCGTCGGCTTCCCGAACATTCCCGGCGTCACCTACACCGGCCTCAAGACGACGCGGTACCTGTTCGACTACGGCCCGAATTACTACACGACGGGGATTCCGACCGTGAATCCGCCGGTGATCCATGTGCTGCTTTCCGTCGTGCCGCCCAACACGTATCAGGACAATCCTGCCAACGGCCCGATCTATCCGAGCTACGTTCCGATCACGGACAGCGATGGCAACGACATTCCGGGCGTGCGTCTGCCTGACGTCACCGTCCCGCTCGCCACGTACACGGGCTGGGCGCTGCGCTCCGGGCCGCAGGCCAACGACGGCTGCGAGAGCTCCGGCCAGTACATTCCGTTCGCCGCGACAAAGGCCGAGCGGCTGGCCACGGGCGATCCCCGTCCGTCGGTCGAGGAGCGTTATCCGTCGTTCGCGAATTACCGAAGCCAGGTGATGCGCGCGATCAACGACCTCGTCAAAGACCGCCTGATGCTGTGCGAGGACGCCGACGACCAGCAGGCACGGCTGCTCGATGCCGGATTGAAGGCGGGCGTGCCGGCCTCGCATGGCAATGAAACGCCGCAGTCCGAGCCATCCCTCTGCCACTCCGGAAAGAAGTGAGGGAGCTGAGAATGCATCGACTCACGTGGTTCGTGTTGGCGATGGCAGCGCTCCTGGCGTGGACAGCCACGTCCGAGGCCAGGGTGACGAAGATCGTGATCGACAGCAAGACGTCGCCGGCCTTTTGCACCGGCACGCCACCCGTGTGCCCTTCGTTCGGCGACGCGGGCCAGTACGAGACGCTGACCGGCCGCGCGTTCGGCGAGCTGGATCCGTATGATCCGCAGAATGCCCTGATCACCGACATCGCGCTCGCGCCGCGGAATGCGAACCAGAAGGTCACCTACATCGCGTCCTTCTTCATCGTGAAGCCAATCGACATGACGAAGGCGAGCGGCCTGCTATGGCACGACGTCCCTAACCGCGGCGGCCGAGTCACCATCACGACCGATCTGCGCGCGTTCGGCGACATCGGCGTGAGCAGCGGCTGGCAGGGTGACAACGCAGTTGCGACGGCGGTGCCCGCGAATGCGTCGAGCCCGACGCCGGTGACGCCGGTCAACAACGAGTGGGTGAAGACGCCGGTGCTGCCGGGCGTTCATGGCCGAATCTTCGGGCGCATCATCAATCGCACTGGGTTCGGCGCCGCGCCGCTCAACGTGATGGGAAATCCCATCCCGTATTTTCCCGTCAACCCAATGAGCAATGACGGGGCGACGCTCACGATCCACACGAAGGAGACCGTCAACGGCATCGTCACTGAGGCGGGCACCGTCCCGAACACCGACTGGAAGTTCTGCGGCGGCGGGACGTTCGCCTTGCCTGCTCCCGTCACCACGCTGCCGGTACAGCTCTGCCTGAAGGATGGCTTCGATCCGACGAAGCTCTATCAGCTCGTCTACGATGTCACGGACCCCTACGTGCTTGGCGCCGGGACGGCGGCCTTCCGCGACGTCGCGTCGTTCTTCAAGTACGAAGCGCAGGACGACGCCACACCGCCCACGCCCAATCCCCTGGCCGGCAGCATCAAGTGGGCGATCATCCGCGGCTCCTCGCAGTCGGGCAACTTCACCCGCCACTTCATCTATCTGGGGATGAACCAGGACGAGGCGGGACGCATCGTGCACGAGGGAGCGTGGCCGCTCATCGCGGGTCGACGCGTCGCCAACAACTCCCGTTGGGGGCAGCCGGACGGCGTGCTCGAGCTCTACCAGATGGGCAGCGAAGGGCCGCAGTGGTGGCACAAGTTCCCCGATCGGGTGAGAAATCTTCCGCCCGGCGGCATCCTCGATCGGTGCAGCGCGACGAATACCTGCCCGAGGATCATCGAGACCTTCGGCGGCTCCGAAGTGTTCGCGCTGAAGATGACCACGTCGTGGGTCGGCACCGATCCCAAGAACGACATCCCGCTGCCGGACAACGTCCGCCGATACTATCTCCCGAGCTCAACCCACGGCGGTGGGAGCGGTGCCACGACGCAGAGTCCGCCGAACGTCGACACCGCTCCCGTGAATTGTCCCGGCAACAATTGGGGACGCGGCACGATGCGGGCCAACCCGGTGCCGTCGACGGGGCTGGTCAATCGCATGCGGGTCGCCTTGCGCGACTGGCTCATGAAGGGGACGGAGCCACCGCCGAGCCGGTGGCCGCTGATGCACGGTCCCAAGGACGAGCGCAACCTCGTGGACGCGACACAAGCGGCGATGGGCTTCCCGAGCGGCATTCCGGGGATTCCGGATTCGATCTTCCTGCCGGAGAACTTCGTCTTTCCTGTGTTCGACTACGACTGGGGCCCGGAGTTCGACGAGAGCGACGCAACGGGCATTCCGACGAACGCCCCGCCGCCGATCCTTCACGTGATCAAGATGCTCGTGCCGCGCGTGGACGCCGACGGCAACGAGCTGGGCGGCGTGCCGACCGTGCAGCGTGACGCGCCATTGGGAACGTATCTCGGCTGGAACATCACAGCGGGGCCGGGTCAGCTGAGCTACGACACCCGGCCATTCCACGCGGGCCAGGTCTGTAACTACGTCGGTGGCATGGTCCCCTTCGCGATCCGGAAGGCAGACAAGGCGCCCGGCGATCCGCGCCTGTCGCTGGAAGAGCGGTACCACACACACACCGGTTACGTCGGGGCCGTCACCGCCGCCGCGAACAACGCATTCAACCAGGGCTACCTCTTGGCTGCCGATCGTGACGCATTGATCGCGCAGGCGAAGGATAGCGACGTGCTGTGCGTCAACTTCGTGGGTGGCCACTGCCTCGACCCGTGAGCGGTCTCAGTCCCGCTCGCTCGGCCGGCGGCGCATCAGCGTCGCCGGCCGAATCGCGTCCACACCGAACCGGCCTGTGATGCGGTCTACGGCGCGCGCGAGCCGCTCACGTCGCACCGTGTTGGCTTCGAGCAGGCCGAGCTGACCGGTCTGTTCGGCGCTCAGCGCGGAGGCTGAGACGCCGATCAAGCGTACCGGCTGTCCGAGCTTCTCGCGCGACAGCAAAATGACGGCGCGCCGGTAGAGCTCGAGCCCGTCTTGCGTCGGATCGCTGGTGTGGCTGCGGGTGAGCGTGCGGAAGTCCGCGAACCGCAGCTTCAGCGTCACGCGCGCTGCGGATAGCCGCTCGGCGCGTAGCTCGCGCGCCACGCGCTCGGCCTGTCCGCGCAGCGTCGCGTCGAGCCGCGCGCGATCGCTGGTGTCGCGCTCGAAGGTCGTCTCCGCGCCCATCGATTTCGGCGGCGCCCACGGCTGCACAGGTCGGAGGTCATGGCCGAACGCGAGCTCGTGCAGCCCGGCGCCGTGATCGCCCAGGCGTGACACCAGGGTCTCGCGCGGCACTCTCTGCAGCTGGCCGATCGTCGCGATGCCGAGGGCGGTGAGCTCCTTGGCGGTCGCCTTGCCCACGCCCCAGAGGCGCTCGATCGGCAACGGCGCCAAGAATTCTGCCTCGCGGCCCGCCTCGACAACGACGAGCCCGTCGGGCTTCTCGAGATCCGACGCGACCTTGGCAACGAACTTGTTCGCGCCGACGCCCGCGGAGGCCGTCAACCCGGTCTCGCTACGGATGCGCCGCTTGATCTCGCCCACGGCCTGCGGCGCCGGGCCGAAGAGCGACGTCGTGCCCGTGAGATCGACGAATGCCTCGTCCACGGACACCGGCTCCACGAGCGGCGAGAAGTCGTCGAGGATCGCCATGATTTGTCGGGACGCGGCGGCGTACTTCGCCATGTCGACCGGCAAGTAGACGCCATCTGGACAGAGCCGATATGCGCGCGAGATCGGCATGGCGGATTTCACGCCGAACACGCGTGCCTCATATGAGCACGCAGAAACGACACCGCGGCCTCTGGGATCGGCGCCGACGATGACAGGCCGGCCGCGCAGCTCGGGACGATCGCGCTGTTCGACGGACGCGTAAAACGCGTCCATGTCGATGTGAGCGATCGCGCGAGGCACGGCCACGGGTCAGGCCCGGGCCAGACCGACCTCGGGGGCGACGGAAGCGAGCGCGTCCACGACGAACGCGATGTGCGAGTCGAGCTCGACGCCGAGCTCGCCGGCGCCGCGGTAGACGTCATCGCGGTTCACGGTGCGCGCGAACGCCTTGTCCTTGAGCTTCTTGCGCACCGACGCGGCTTCGAGCCCGTCGATGACTTTGCCTGGCCGCACCAGCGCGCACGCATGCACGAACCCCGTCAGCTCGTCGCAGGCGTAGAGCGCGCGGTCGAGAAGACTCACGCGCGGCACGCCGGAATAGTCGGCGTGGGCGAGAATGGCGTGGACGATGTCGGGATCGATGCCGCGCGCGAGCAGAATCTCGGCCCCCTTGACCGGGTGGTGCGGCGCGCGAGGATGCATCTCGTAGTCGAAGTCGTGGAGCATGCCGGCGATTCCCCAGGTGTCCTCGGGCTCGCCATAGCGACGCGCGTACGCGCGCATCGACGCTTCGACCGCGCGGGCGTGCTTCCGGAGACTCTCGCCCTTCGTGAACTCGGTCAGGATCGACCAGGCGAGATCGCGGATGACGATGTCACGGCCTCCCGACGGCCGAGCGTCAGGCGCGGCGGACCGCCTGCTGACTCCGCCACTTGTCGATGGACTTCTTGGAAAACACCCAGCCGCCGTTCAACTCCAAGCACGGAATGCGGCGCTCGGCGGCCATGACCTTGAGCGCCGACTGCTCCATGGCCAGGTACCGAGAGGCCTCTTCGAGGCTCAGCACGTCCTTCGGAGTCACGACTGTTCCTCCTTGTCGACCGTCTTGCGGAGCGTTTCGACTTCCGCCTCGAGCGTTCGGATTCTGTCCACGAGCTGCTCGAGGGCCTTCGTCACCGGATCTGGCAGGTCTGTCTGGTTGAGGTCGACACCGTCGACCCGCTGTCCGTCCTTGTATGTTACTCGGCCCGGCACGCCGACGACAACGCAGTTCGGCGGCACCTCGCGCACGACAACCGAACCGGCTCCGATGCGGCTGTTGTCACCGATGGTGAAGCCGCCGATGATCTTCGCGCCGGCGCCGACGGTGACATTGTTGCCGAGCGTCGGATGGCGCTTTTCTTTCTTCAGGCTGGTGCCCGCCAAGCTCACGCCCTGGTAGAGCGTGACGTTCTCGCCGACCTCCGAGGTCTCGCCGATAACGACGCCCATCCCGTGGTCGATGAAGAGCCCACGCCCGAGCCGCGCCGCGGGGTGAATTTCAATTCCGGTGAGAAAACGAGAGAGGTGGGAAACCCAGCGTGCACTGGTCGTCCAGCCCGCTCGCCAGAGCCGGTGCGCGGCGCGGTGAAAGGCGAGCGCATGTACTCCCGGGTAGCAGAGAAGCACTTCCCACGTGGAGCGGGCCGCCGGGTCGCGCTGCATCACGGTTCGAATGTCGTCGCGCAGCCGGTCAAACATTACGCCTCCCCCGTCACGACCGCGTCCGGCGCAGCGCGTCCAGCGCCGCCGCCCGCATCGCGCCCGCCGCCACCTCGGCGGCGTGCTTGCGATCCTCGGGAAGCCCGTCGAGCGCGTCCTCGATGTCCTGCGCCTTGAGCAGCGTCAGATCCTCCAACGCGCGACCAGCCGCCAGCTCGGTCGCCACGCTGGCCGCCGCGATCGTCGGCCCGCAGCCGTACGCCTGAAAGCGCGCCTCGGCCAGCCGCCCCTCGCGAACTCTCAGATAGAACCGCGTCAGATCGCCACAGCCTTCGTACTCGTCGCTACCGCACCCGTCGGCCTCCCGCATGAGGCCGGCGTTCCGCGGGTTGAGAAAATGGTCGACCAGTGTGGCGCTGTACTTCATGCGGCGCCGACGGGCATCGCCCGCCGCACTTTTCCCACGACCTCGACGACCGATTCCACGACGTAGTCCACGTCCTCGGCCGTGGTCGATCGCCCGAGCGAGGACCGCACCGCTCCCATCGCCCAGTCGAGCGGCACGCCCATCGCCACCAGAACGTGGGACGGCTCGACGCTGCCCGCCGTACACGCGGAGCCCGCCGACACCGCGATCCCCTTGAGATCCAGCCCGAGCACGATGGATTCGGACTCGACGTTGCGGTAGCAGATATTCGCGGTGCCCGGTAGCCGCTCGGTCGGATGACCATTGAGCCGCACTTCCGGCACTCTGGCGCGAATGCCTTCCCACATCCGGTCGCGGAGCGCGCTGACGCGCTCGCCCTCCGCCTTCATGTCGCGGCCGCGAATTTCCACCGCCTTCCCGAGGCCGACGATGCCCGGGACATTCTCAGTGCCTGCGCGGCGGCGCCGCTCGTGCTCTCCGCCGTGCTGGATCGAGATCATCTTTGTGCCGCGGCGGATGTAGAGACCGGCGATCCCCTTCGGCCCGTAGATCTTGTGGCTCGAAAAGGACAGCGCGTCGATGCCCATGGCCTCCAGGTCGATCGGAACCTTGCCGAAGGTCTGCACGGCGTCAACATGAAACGGCACGCCCGCCTCCCGCGCGATGGCGCCGATCGCGGCGACCGGCTGGATGGTGCCGACTTCGCTGTTGGCGTGCATGACGGAGATCGCGACGGTGTCGGCGCGCAGTGCGCGTCGCACGTCGTCGGGATCGACCAGCCCGGTGTGATCGACCGGCAGATACGTCACCGCGAACCCCTGCGTCTCGAGCGCCTGCGCCGATCGCAGCACCGCGTGGTGCTCGATCGTCGACGTGATCAGATGCCCGCTGCCACGAGCCAGGGCGAGCCCCTTGAGACCGAAGTTGTCGGATTCGGTCCCGCCGGACGTGAACACGAGCTCGTCCGGCCGCACGCGGAGAAACGTTGCCACCCGCTCGCGCGCGACATCGACGGCCGCGCGAGCCTCGCGGCCGAAGCCGTGCACGCTCGAGGGATTGCCGTAGACATCGCCGAAGTACGGCAGCATCTCCGCGAGCACCTCGGGATGCACCGGAGTGGAAGCGTTGTGATCGAGATAGACGCGACGGCTCATTCCTTGCTCTCCCCTGGTCGCGATGCTACGCTGCGCTCGCGATGGATCTTTCGAAGAAAAAATTCGGCATGCTGCTGTCCACCGGCCCTGAGCACGCGGCGAATCTGGGCGCCGCCGTCGGGCTGTCCGAAGCGGCGCTCGCGCGCGGCGCCGAGCTGTACCTGTACCTGATCGATGATGGCGTGCGCGCCCTGGACGACGCGCGTGTCCGCGCGTTGCCCGACCGCGGCGCCCGACTGTTTGTTTGCGCCTATGGGTGCCAGAAGCGCCGCCTTCCGCTCGAGCACGCGGACCGCGTGACGTACTGCGGCCTCGTCGTGCTCACGGATCTGATCAACGCGACCGAGCGGTTCGTCGCGCTGAACTGAGCGGCTCGTCGTGGCCGACGAGCCCGTCCTCGTCCTCATCACCCAGGACCCGCGCGCGACCGGTCGCGCCTTCGAAGCCATGCGGATCGGCATCGGCATCGTGGCCGGCGAGAACGAGGTGACGTTCGTGCTGGCGGGGCCGGCCGTGCATTTGCTTGACGACGACACCGACGATCTCGTCGATGGCGACGATGTGGCGAAGTTTCGCGCCAACCTCAAACGGCTCGGCGTGCCGTTCCACGTCGAGGCGGCCGCGGTACCCGCCGACGGCGAGTGGAACGCCGACGGCCATCCGATCGTCCGTGTGACGCATGAGCAGATCGCGGAGCTGGTGAGCGCCGCGCGCCGCGTGCTCGTCTTCTGATGGCCGGCGCGCTCCACGTCCTCAAAGGCGGCGACGTCACGTTCGCACTCGCCACGATCCAGCGACAGAGCCGCGCGGGACAGCACGTGACCGTGGTCCTTTTGCCGGGCGCGGTCCCGCCCGCCCTGCCCGCCGGCGTCGCGGTGCACCGCGTACCGGAGGACTGGTCGTACGAGCGGCTGTTGGAAGCCGTGTTCGAGGCCGACCACGTCACGACGTGGTAGCGCGCTAGCGGTTTCGGTACTCATCGAGCCACGCCATCTGGATCGCTTCGAGGAGCTTCTCGTTGCTCGCCTTGGGGTCGTCGCCGAACTCCGGCAGCTCGGTCACGTAGCGGTGCAGGTCGGTGAACCGAACCGTCAGCGGGTCCATGTCAGGGAATTTTTCGCCGAGCGCGATGCCGATGTCTTCTGCGTCACGCCACGTCATCACTTTGGAATCTCCACCACCACGTCGCCGCGCACGACGGCCTGGCAGCCGAGGCGCGAGTGGATCGTGAGGCCTTCGGCGGTATCGAGCCGGTCCTCCTCGTCCTCCGCCATCTCGGACAGGTTCTCCTCGCCCTCCTTCACGATGACGTGACACGTCGTGCACGCGCACGAGCCGCCACAGTTGTGCTCGAGCTCGATGCCGTGCGCGAGCGCGATGTCGAGCAGCGAGCCCGGCTTGCCGTGGTCCGCGAGCGGGTACTTTTCGTCGTCCACCTCGACCGTCTTGTTCAGCGGCAGGAACGTCACCTTGTACGTTCCCATCACCGCTCCCCGAGAATCTCGCTCGCGCGGCGCGAGCCCAGCGCGCCCTTGAGCGCGGCCTCCATCAGCACCTCGGCCAGGTGCTCGGTGGCGCGGTTCACCGCCGTGGTCGCCTCGTGGATCCGGTCGCGTTCGTTGCCGTCGCGCGCCGCCCGGAGCGACGCCACGGCGTTCTCGATGGCCGCACGCTCCTCATCGCCTACGAGGTGCGCGCCTTGCGTGAGCGCCCGGCCCGCGTGCACGAGGACGGTGTCGGCCTCGTTGCGCGCCTCGATCAGCATGCGCGTCTCGACGTCGGCCTCGGCATACGTGAACGATTCCTCGATCATGCGCTCGACGTCGGCCTCGTTCAGGCCATAGGTCGGCTTCACCTCGATCGACGCGGCCTTCCCGCTGCGTTGTTCTTTGGCTGTGACTTGAAGGATGCCGTTGGCGTCGATCAAGAACGTCACCTCGATCTTCGGCATCCCCGCGGGCATCGGGTCGATGCGAAGCTCGAAACGGCCGAGCGACCGACAATCCTTGGCGAGCTCGCGCTCGCCCTGGACGACATGCAGGTCCACCACCGTCTGCCCGTCGACCGATGTTGTGAACATCTCACGCGCGCTCGTCGGAATCGTGGTGTTGCGCGAGATCAGCACGTTGACGATACCGCCCAGCGATTCGATCCCCAGCGAGAGCGGCGTCACGTCGAGCAGCAGCATGTCGGTGATGCCGCCGGCCAGGATGTGCGCCTGCACCGCGGCGCCGAGCGCGACCACCTCGTCGGGATTCAGCTGACTGTGCGGGCTTTTGCCGAAGAGCTCCTGGACGCGGCGGCGAACGAGCGGCACCCGCGTCGAGCCGCCCACCAGGACCACCTGATCGATGTCCGCCGCCGTCATCCCGGCGTCGGCGAGCGCGCGGCGCGCCGGGCCTAGTGTTCGGGCCACCAGCGGCTCGACGAGCCGCTCGAGCTCGGCACGGCTGATCTCGCGTCGGTACGTGAAGCCGGCGAACGGAATCGTGAGCGTCGTGCGCTCCTCGCTCGAGAGCCGGATCTTCGCGGCCTCCGCGGCGAGTCGGAGCTCCTGCATCGCCTCGGAATCGCGCGCCAGGTCGACGCAATCGCGATCGAGCTCGGCGTGATGGCGCGCGGCAATGTCCTCGAGCAGCCACAGGGCGAGCACGCGGTCGAAATCGTCGCCGCCAAGGTGCGTGTCGCCATTCGTTGCGAGGACCTCGAACACCCCGTCCTTGACGCGCAGGATCGAGACGTCGAACGTACCGCCGCCGAGGTCATAGACCGCGAGGATCCCTTCGGACAGACGATGCAGACCATAGGCCAGTGACGCCGCCGTCGGCTCGTTCACGATGCGCACCACGTCCAGGCCCGCGATACGGCCGGCGTCCTTCGTCGCCTGTCGCTGCGCGTCGTTGAAATAGGCGGGCACTGTGACGACAGCCTTGTCGACCGGTTCACCGAAGTGCCGTTCGGCACGCTCCTTCAGCGCCTTCAAGATCGCCGCAGATACCTCCGGCGGCGTGACCTCGCGGCCGCCGACCGCGAGCTTGACGAGACCTTCGCCCGGCACGATGCGAAACGGCAGATAGCGCGCCTCGTCCTTGACGTCCTCGAATCCCCGGCCCATCAGGCGCTTGACGGAATAGACGGTGTCCGCCGGACGCCGCGCGAGCTGCCGACGCGCGGCATCGCCGACGACGATGCCGTCCGGCGTGAACGCGACGACCGAAGGCAGCAGCGGCCGGCCTTCGGCGTCGGCAATGATGCGGGGCAGCCGGGTCGTCTCGTCGACATAGGCGACGAGACTGTTCGTCGTCCCCAGGTCAATGCCGACGATGCGCGACACTCTTGTCCTCCCCCCGGCTGGGGTCCTCGTCCCCGAGCGCTTGGGCCAGGTCATCGATCACGGTGCGCAAATACGCACGCGTTGCGAGCGCTTCCTTGAACGCGGCGAGCACCGCCGGCCGCTCGGTCGGGGCAGCAGCGTCCCAGCGCGCGCTCAGCGGGCCAGTCAGGCGGCCTTCTTCGTCGGCGAGCCGAGCACACAGGCTCGCGCGTTGTTGAGAGAGCGTCGCGCGCGTCGCCTCGTCGAGGCCTGCCTTGGCGTCCGCCAAGGCCTCCTGGATCTCGAACATCTCTTGCAGGAGCGCCGGCGGCGCGGCGGGCCTCGCGGGATCGCCTTCCCGCGTCTCGCGTCCTTCTTCGAGCCGTACCAGGTAGTCGACGCGCGCAACAGGATCGCGCAGCGTGCGATAGGCGGCGTTGACGAGCGCCGACGTTTCCTCCACGCGAGCGCGCTCCTGGGGCGGTGCGGACTGGTGAAAGTCGGGGTGGTGCTCCCGGGCGAGGACATAGAAGCGCCGCTGCAGCTCCGTCGGATCGACGGCCAGCTTGCGGGGCAGCCCAAAAACCTCGAAGAAATTCTTACGCAGCGCTCGCCTCCCTGAAAACACCACGGGCCCGTCGAACGGGCCCGTTCACTCGACCCCGAGCCCCGAGATCAGGCCGAGAACGAGGTGCCACACCCACAGGACGACTTCGCTTGCGGATTGACGAAGGTGAAGCCGCCCGTCAGCCCCTGCGTGACATAGTCGAGGGTCGTGCCGTTCAGGTAGATGTAGCTCTTCTTGTCGATCACGACCTTCACGCCGTCGATGTCGAATTCCTTGTCGTGCGGCCCCTTCTCGGTGTCGAACTCCAGCAGGTAAGACATGCCGGAGCAGCCGCCGCCTTTCACGCCCATGCGCAGGAATGCCGTCTCCGGTAAGTTCTGCGCCTGCTTGAGCTCCTTCACCTGTTTCGTCGCCGCTTCTGACAGCGCCACGGCCATGCCAGGTCCCTCCCTCTATTTCGATGCCGCGCCGCTCGTCGCCGGTGCGTGCTTGTCCTTGTAGTCGGCGAGCGCGGCCTTGATCGCGTCCTCGGCCAGCACCGAGCAGTGGATCTTCACGGGCGGCAGCTTCAGCTCGTTGACGATGTCGGTGTTTTTGATCTTCGCCGCCTCGTCGACCGTCTTGCCCTTGAGCCACTCGGTAGCGAGGCTCGACGACGCGATGGCGCTGCCGCAGCCGAAGGTCTTGAACTTCGCGTCCTCGATCACGCCTGTCTCGAGGTTGACCCTGATCTGCAGCTTCATCACGTCGCCGCACTCCGGCGCGCCGACGAGGCCCGTGCCCACGCCGGGCGTGTCCTTGCCGAAGGACCCGACGTTGCGCGGGTTGTTGTAGTGGTCGACCACTTTGTCGCTGTACGCCATCACGCTCCCCCTTACTCGGCCTTCCACTTGATAGTCTTGAGATCCACGCCTTCTTTCGCCAGCTCGTAAAGCGGCGACATCTCCCGCAGCCGCTTGATGACCTCGATCGTGCGCTGCCCGACGTACTCGACCTCCTCCGCCGTGATGAAGCGGTGGAGGCTGAAGCGGATCGACGAGTGCGCCAGCTCGGCGGAGGCCCCGAGCGCCGCGATGACGTACGAGGGCTCGAGCGTGGACGACGTGCACGCCGATCCGGATGACAGCGCCGTCTCCTTGTTGAGGCCCATCAGCACCGACTCGCCCTCGACGTAGGCGAACGAAATATTGAGGTTGTGCGACAGCCGACGATCCGGCCGGCCGTTGAGGAATGCCTCCTCCACGCTCGAGAGGATCAAATCTTGAAGGCGATCGCGAAGCTTGGCGAGTCTCTCGCCTTCCGCTGCCATCTCCACCTTGGCGATCTCGGCCGCCTTTCCGAAGCCCACGATGAGCGGAACGGGCAGCGTTCCCGAACGCATGCCACGCTCGTGACCGCCGCCGTCGATCATCGGCGCGATCCGCACGCGTGGCCCCTTGCGCCGCACATACAGCGCGCCGACGCCCTTGGGGCCGTAGAGCAGATGCGCGGTGCACGACAGAAGGTCGATGCCCATCGCCTCGACGTCGATCGGGATCTTGCCGACGGCCTGCGTGGCGTCGGTGTGGAAGATGATCCCCTTCTCCTTGGCGATATGGCCGATCGCGGGGATATCCTGGATCGTGCCGATCTCGTTGTTGGCGAACATCACGGAGATCAGGATCGTCTTGTCCGTGATGGCTTTGCGGATTTCCTCCACGTCGATGAGACCGTCGGCCTGCACGGGCACGTACGTCACCGAGAAGCCCTGTCGCTCGAGACGTTTGAACGTATCCATGCTCGCGCGCTGCTCGATGACGGTGGTGACGATGTGCGTGCCCTTTTCCTTGTACATCTCCGCCACGCCCTTGAGAGCGAGGTTGATCGCCTCCGTGCCGCCCGAGGTGAAGACCAGCTCCTTCGGGTCCCGCGCACCGATCAGCGCGGCGATCTTGGCGCGGGCGGCGTCGACGGCGCCCTCCGCCTCCCATCCGAACGGATGGTTACGGCTGGCCGGATGACCGAACTTCTCCGTGAAGTACGGCAGCATCGCCTCGACCACGCGCGGATCGCACGGCGTCGTCGACTGGGCGTCCATGAAGATCGGAAACTTCAGCCCCATGCGCTCGCTCTCCCCTTATCAGCCCTTGATCGAAAACAACTGCGGCACGTCGGCGCTCGTCAGCTCCGCCAGGCTCATCGTGTCCAGCACCTGGCTGATCGCCGCCTGGATCTTTTGAACCGGCCGCCGCAGATTGCATTTCTCCATCTGCGGACAGTCCGCATCCTCCAGGCACGACACGATGTTGATCGGTCCCTCCAGGGCCCGGATGA
Organism: Candidatus Rokuibacteriota bacterium; assembly: GCA_036802765.1. Classification (GTDB taxonomy): domain Bacteria; phylum Methylomirabilota; class Methylomirabilia; order Rokubacteriales; family CSP1-6; genus AR12. The sequence goes on along the minus strand of DAIRVP010000104.1, from coordinate 2,606 downwards.
CCTGGCCTACCGTGATCTCGGCAGGACGGCGCGCGAGCGCATACCCGCCTTTCGGGCCGTTGGTGCTCACGATGAGGCGCTGCTTCGCCAACTTCTGGAGGATCTTCGCCATGAGCTCCGGCGGGATCGCGAACTCCTCGGCGATCCGTTTGGCGCTCACGGCACCGAAGCCGTCGTTGATGGCGATATAATGAATCGCCATCAGCCCGTAATCGGCGCGCTTGGTGAAGCGGAGCATTCTGTGCCTTCGTCCTTGCCGTTCGATCTCATTATATCGCCGACGTTTTTGATCGGCGACTGTTTCGGTCGGATTCTGCCATCACAGCCGTTGACTGTCAACGGAAAGGGCCCCGCATGAATGCCGAGTTCGATTCCGAGCTGCACCGGACGGCCATTGCCCAGCTCGACCGCGTGGCAGTCCGGCTTGGCCTCGATCCCGACGTGCACGAACGGCTGAGATATCCCAGGCGAGCGCTCGTCGTCTCGATTCCGGTGAAGATGGACTCCGGAAAGACTGAAGTCTTCGTAGGTTATCGCGTCCACCATAGTACGGTCCTTGGACCCACCAAGGGCGGTGTGCGCTACGCCCCGGACGTCGATCTGGGTGAGGTCAGCGCGCTGGCAATGCTGATGTCATGGAAGTGCGCGCTCATGAGCCTGCCCTACGGCGGTGCCAAGGGCGGTGTCCGGTGCGACCCGCGCAAGCTTTCGCTCCAGGAGAAGGAGAACCTCACTCGCCGCTATACGGCCGAGATCATTCTCATGATCGGCCCCGACCTCGACATCCCCGCCCCGGACCTCGGAACCGACGAGCAGACGATGGCGTGGATGATGGACACCTACTCGATGACCCAGGGCAAGAGCGTGCCCGGCGTCGTGACCGGCAAACCGCTCATCGTGGGCGGTTCGGCCGGCCGCCGCGAGGCCACCGGGCGCGGCATCGTCTACGTCCTCTACCAGGCGGCGCGCCACCTCAGTCACGAGCTGCGCGGCCGAAAGGTGGTCGTCCAGGGCTTCGGCAACGTCGGCGGCGTCGCCGCGCGGCTGCTGTGGCGTGAGGGCGGCGTCATCGTCGGCATCAGCGACGTCAAGGGCGGCATCTGGAAGCCGGATGGCATCGACATCCGACAGCTCGAGGCGCACGTGGCGGAAAGCGGCTCGGTGACCGGGTTTCCGGGCAGCGAGGCGATCTCGAACGCCGACCTCATCACCCAGCCCTGCGACGTGCTCATCCCGGCCGCGGTCGGCGGCCAGCTTCACGCGGGCAACGCCGACCGGGTGAAGGCGTCGATCGTCGCCGAAGGCGCCAACGGCCCGACGACGCCCGAAGCCGACGTGATCCTGCGCGAACGCGGAGTCACCGTCATCCCCGACATCCTGTGCAACGCCGGAGGCGTCGTCGTTTCGTACTTCGAGTGGGTGCAGGGCCTGCAGTACTACTTCTGGCGGGAGAGCGAGATCACGGCGCGCCTGCAGGAGGTCATGACCCGCGCATTCAATCGCGTGTGGGCGCTGGCCTCGAAGGAAAGCACCGACCTCCGGACCGCCGCGCTGATGGAAGGCATCCGCCGCGTGGCGGAGGGCTACAGAGTGCGCGGACTCTATCCCTGAGTCGCGAGCGCTCGACGCAGGTCAGCGGCCACCTGCTCGGGCGGCGTTTCGTTGACGAAGATCCCGCCCACGCGGTTGGCGCGCTCCGGGTGGACCGCGACCTCGATGTGCCAGTGATAGTCGTCCCGAATCGTCGCCCAGTCGCCCTGCAGGATGCGCGACTTGAGGTTGGGCGCCGTGTGCAGGACCAGCTCGTACCCGGGATCGCCGAAGTCGCGTGCGAGCGTCCGAAAATAGCTCGAGATCAATCGGGCGAGATCTCGGCTCTTGTCCGCCGACAGTGCCTCTTCGAACGAGCAGCCGTGCTGGCGCGGCACGATCCACGTTTCGAGCGGTGTCCGCGCGGCGTAGGGCACCAGCGCCGCGAAGCCTGACGTCAGCTTCGCCACACGCTCCTCGGCGGCGATCTCCTGGCGAAGCATGTCGCAATAGAGGCAGCGCCGCTTGTACTGGTAGTACTCGCGCGCCTGATAGAGCTCGCGTCGGGTCTCGTCGAAGACGATCGGGATGGCGGTGATCCGGGAGTACGGATGATGCGGCGGCACGCCGGGCTTCTTGTGATGACGACTGATGAGGATGTCGCGAATCTGGCCGTCGCGCTTGAGGTCCAGCAGGCGGTCACGGTACATCCACAGGATCGCTTCGATCTGATCGGGATCCATGGTGGCGAGCGTGTCGTCGTGGTTGGGTGACTCCACGATGAGCTCGCTGGCACCGCGCGGCGTGATCATGTCGAACATCCCCACGCCCTCGCGCACGAGCTCCCACTCGATACGGAAATACGCGTCCGCCTCCGGGACGACGCGCACCGTCCACCCGGGGGTGTTGGCCAGGGATCCGTCCTTGCGATAGGCAGAAATTTCGGCGCCGGTCAGGTGCTCGGCGCCGGGGCAGTAGCGGCAAGGCGTATCGGGCGCCCAGGCCCCTTTGGGCCGAATGAGCGCCCATTGCCCGCGAGTCGGGTCTTTCCTCAGCTCGTCCACCGACTCGCGGTA